>RFFS01000149.1 GCA_003696775.1 Calditrichota bacterium | reverse complement strand
CCGTCACTGTCCTTTTCACCCCCCAGGCTGTTTAATTCCTTAATGGTAATATTGGCGCCGGTAAAACGATCACCGATACGATCGCTTTCTCCCGTACCGTTTGTAATATCCTGCGTGGATGCATAACCGCTAACGGTCGGTTTCCAGGGTACATGATACACATATTGCGCTTTGGTGGGCGCCGCGGCCCGATCGTATGTGACCAAAAAGTCCGAATCCGACTCCGGATTTTCACCGGGCAGCCATACATACTCACGCACATGTGAGGCGCCGGAAGAAAGTTCCAGGGTGCGGTTGGAGCGCATCTGATAAAAATAGCCGTCTTTCGCCACCATGTATTCCAGGCCGCCGTAATCATAGTCGGCGCTGCCGTTCATGGCCGTTTGCAGCTCGGCCGGTGTATCCATGGATTTTAAATTTTGTCGGTAACCGCCTTCAAAAAAGATGGTGTTCTCTTCATATCCGCCCGGATAATTGCTGAGGTTACCGTAGCTTCGGTGCGCCACATGCCGTGTATTGAGCAGGGTACCGAATTTCGCCAGAATAAAGCCGGAATAATCTTCCGCCCCCTGGTGACCGTCATAACGGAAATGACCGTCCATGGCGGCAAACACACCGTCCGCCGGACTGTTAAAACCGGTACGCGCCAAAAAGACGCCGAGGTTTTTATTCCACAAATAATGCGGGAAATTCAAATCTTCCGGCGTTACAGGCGCCGCGTTTTTATACATCCCGAGCCATACATACAACCATTGGTGCGGATGACTGGGCCAGGTCACATTGTATTTTTCGATCATATCACGAATCAGGCCGGCTTCATTATCCTGACCGGCGCGTTGCAGCACTCCGCCGAGATAGTAGATTTGCTCGCGCATGGATCGGTGCCGGAATGACGGGTCGGTGGCTTCGGCGCTGCCCATTCTAAGGTAAGTATAGAATTCATTGAAATATTTATGAGGGTCCATGGCGTAACGCATGAATTTTGGATAATTCTTAAGAGCGTTGCCGCCATTGGTGTTTTGAGAAATATAATTTTCTCCGGTGGCCGTATGCCAGGCATCCAGGTTTAACATGTGGGTACGCGGGTGCCAACTGGTGTAGCCGATCCATTCCGAAAAGCCGCCCCATTCGCCCGCCACAAAATTCAAGGCGTCGAGATAGCCGTAATTGAGCATATCATCATAAAACTGATTGGCCGCATTGTCGGCGGCGGCATCGATCCGCCCGTCCCCCCAGAAGGCCAGCGCCTGATACCAGGCATAATTGGTTTCGAAGTATTTACTGCTGAACATCTGCTCCGGGTCAATTTCCGGATTCTGTATGGAATGGTCAAAAACCTTATGGGTAATTTTACGGGTCAGCATCTTATTGGCAATTTCCGTTCGCTGGGAAGCGCTTTGGAAATTATAGGTCCAGTCCGCTGTCATGGCCGCCGCGAAAGAGAGTTCGTCCCCGGCATCCAGGCGGCGGATCAGGCTGTTGATGGCCCGGCTGGCATATTGTTCCAGGGATATGGGATAATTGATCCCGTCCACGGTTCCAAGCGCGGCAATAAAAGCCTGATGGATCATCACGGCGCGGGTCGGATCATGCCCCGCTTCCGATAAGATATTGTAGGAATCGTTATCGCTGGTGTTATTGGCAAAATCCACATACTCCTGAAACTCGGAAAGGAAATTTTGCTCGATAAAGCGCTTGATATCGGGGATGGTTTGATCATTCAGATACATGTGGGGATGCACACCCCGCTTAAGCGGGCTGCCATCCTTCGGGTCCAGGGCCCGGACGGTATTCAATCCGAACAGCATCAAAACCAAAACAATGCGTATAATGCTTCTATTGTTCATATTTACAAACCTTTTATTTGATGAAGCCGGGAATGTATTGTACAAATAAAGTGCCATAACGCTTTCTACCGCTCATCCGGGCTTTTGGGCACTCTGTTTCATGTCCCGTGTGCATCATTTACTCAATTCATCAACCATTTCCCTGGCCATTTCGGCGGTAAGGCGCGCGTTATTGTCCCAGGTAAATCGTTCCAAAACAGCCTGACGGGCTTTTTGACCCAACCGGGCACGCAATTCGGCATCGTTCATCAGGGTAAGCAGACGGCTTTTCAGGGCTTCCGCGTTGTCTGGCGTAAACAAAAGGCCCGTTTCGCCATCCGTGATCAGGTCCTTAATGTTGGACATGTCCGGCGCGAGGATAGCTTTTTCCATGGCCATGTATTCCAATATTTTCATAGGAGATGAGTACGGCGTGGCATGGGGACTGATGGCTATATCGAACATGGCCACATAGCGTTGGATATCCTTGTGGGGAATGCGCCCCGGAAAAAGGATCACCTTTTCATTCCCTTTCTTTTTATTATAGGCCGTCAATTCTTCATAACTGGGGCCGTCTCCCAAAAAGACCATGGCCGCATTGTGTTTTTCAAGATCAATTTCTTCCAGGATATTGATCAGTTTATCGATGTTATGCCAACTGCGTAAAATACCCACGAATCCAAGAATGGTTTTGCCCTCCAGCCCCAGTTCCTTTTTCAGGGGCGTGGCATCCAGTTTAGGATCAAAGCGGTCGGGATCGGTGCCGTTGGGCAGAACCGTAACCTTGGATGTATCCACACCGTAATCGGCGATGATTTGCTTCAGGGGCGTGGATACCACAATGATTCGGGGCGCCGCTTCAAATATCTTTTGTTCACCCATTTTGGATAATCCCGGAAAGTAGAGTTTTTCCCATTGCCGTTTTTGTATGGAATAGGGGGAATTGACTTCCAGGATCAGCGGTAAGCCGCTTTTTTTGGCCGCCCATAAGGCGGAAAAGCTGAAATGTGCGTAACGATCATAAATGATATCCGGTTTGAATTCACGGATCGCCTTCATCAACATGGCCTTGCCTTTAACATTGTAGGCGATTTCCGCCAGTTCGTAAACCGGCTGGGGGATGATACTCTTAATTTTATCCCATTTGGATTCCCGCGCCTCCTGCGAGGTACGGAATTCGGTTTTTTCACCCACCAGTGAAACCACACGTACCTCATGCCCCTGTTGCTTGAGGCAATTGACAATAGACTGGATATGAATGCCTTCGGCGCCGTCGCCCAGTGTTCTGTGATGGTATAATATGCGCATTATTTTTCTTTCCCGTTAAAATAGGCTCTGCGGATCAGCGCGTTTTCAACCGTTACCGTATCCGGTATGGGCGGCGCTTTCAGGTTGGCCTTTATCTCATCGATACGGTAGATGGTGTCTTCCAGCGTGGCCACCATGTCATCAATATTTTGGTTTTCGT
>RFFS01000148.1 GCA_003696775.1 Calditrichota bacterium | reverse complement strand
ATGACCGCCATGCATTTACTCAATCCCCTTAAAGCGACTTATTTTGAAACCGACGCACCCACGCGGCGCCGCCTTACCCATGTGATCGCCTTCTTTGAACAAAAGGGGTTGCAAAAATTGAAACATGATGACCGCGAACGGGTCTGGTATGATGATTTTTTGCAATTGGTTAAGGATGAACAACTGTTTGCCACATTTCTCACCCCGCAAAAGGAAGGCGACGGCACCACGCGTTGGGACACCTGGCGCAACAGTCTGCTTAATGAAATACTTGGCTTTTACGGCCTGAATTACTGGTATCCGTGGCAGGTCACCTTGTTGGGGCTTGGCCCGATCTGGATGAGTTCCAATGCCGCGTTACGGCGCGAAACCGCCCGTTTATTGCGTGAAGGGGCAATTTTCGGTTTTGGTCTTTCGGAAAAAGAACATGGGGCCGACCTGTACAGCACCGATATGCTTTTGACCGATGCCCCCGAAGGCGGTTGGCTGGCCAACGGCAGTAAATATTACATCGGCAACGGTAATAAAGGGGCAATTATAGCCACTTTTGGTAAAATCAAAGCGACGGATGATTATGTTTTTTTTGCCGCGCGTCCGGCGCACCCGCGCTACACCTGCGTGAAAAATATCGTCAACACCCAAAACTATGTTGCCGAATACCGCTTGGACGATTATCCCGTAACCGAAAACGACATCATGTCCCTCGGACGGGAAGCGTGGGACAGCGCCCTGAATACCATTAACATCGGCAAATATAATTTAGGCTGGGCATCCATCGGATTGTGCAGCCATGCTTTTTACGAAGCCATTGATCATGCTTCGCGTCGTCGGCTTTTTGATCATTATGTAACCGATTTTCCGCATATACGACGTTTTTTCACCGATGCTTACGCCCGTTTGTGCGCCATGAAATTTTATGCTCAGCGGGCATCCGATTATATGCGCGCCGCTTCGAAGGAAGACCGTCGTTATCTGTTGTACAATCCCATACAAAAAATGAAGGTCACTTCACAGGGTGAGGCCGTCATCAATTTACTTTGGGATGTGATAGCCGCGAAAGGTTTTGAGAAAGACACATTTTTTGAGATGGCCGCGCGTGATATCCGCGCTTTGCCCAAGCTGGAGGGCACGGTACATGTCAACATGGCGTTGATCATCAAATTTATGGCCCACTATTTTTTTAAACCGGTCCAATATCCGCCTGTGCCGCGTCTTGACGGTGTCGGGGATGATGCATTCCTATTCCGGCAGGGCGAAACGAAAGGATTAAGCCGCATACAATTTCATGATTACAGGGCCGTTTACAATGGCTTTGATCTGCCCAATATCCAAATTTTCAAAACACAAATCCGGTGGTTGAAGAGGATGTTGGCCGTGGCCCGGCCCACACGTGAACAAGCCGCGGATTTCGGATTTCTGTTTTTGCTGGGCGAGATGTTTACTCTTGTGGTCTATGGACAGCTTATTCTGGAAAATACCGCTTTTGTCAAGGTCTCGGATGCCTTGCTGGACAGCATCTTCCACTTCATGGTACGCGATTTCGCATCCTATGCCTTGCAATGGCATAACCACCGGCAGACCACCGCGCGTCAAAGATGGATGGCCCGCAGGATGTATTGGCGCCCCCACTATGATGACGAGCGGTTTGAAGCGTTATGGCGGGAAGAAATCATGCCCCTTGCCGGTAGTTATACCATGCATCCATGAATTTTCACACGGAAAATTTTCAAGCCGGCATTAAACCGGACTAATCATCCAGAGGATGAATAAACAACCCGCTGCGCAATTTCGGTTCAAACCAGGTGGATTTGGGCGGCATCACCTTACCGGCGTCGGCGATAGCCATCAACTCATCGATGGATGTGGGATACAGGGCAAAGGCCACGGCCATTTCACCGCTGTCCACGCGTTTTTGCAAACCTTCCAGTCCGCGAATCCCCCCCACAAAATCAATGCGTGAATCCTTGCGCGGGTCGCCGATACCCAAAATGGGATGTAAAAGATTTTCCTGCAGGATGGAGACATCCAGACGTCCCACCGGATCGTTTTCATCAATGATATCATCATGGGCATTAAGCAGATACCATTCACCCTCGAGGTACATCACAAAACTATGCCGTTCCATGGGTTTAAAACCGTTTTTGCCAAGACGGCGAACATCGAAAGCGATTTCAACGGCTTCTAAAAAAGCCGAGACGGTCAGGTCGTTTAAATCTTTTACCACGCGATTATAATCCATGATCTGCATTTCATTGTCGGGAAAAATGACATTCAGGAAGTAGTTGTAACTTTCCTCACCGGTATGATTGGGATTTTCGGCCTGCCGCATGGCGCGTATCCGGGAGGCGGAAGCGGAACGATGATGACCATCCGCCACATACATGGCATCCAGACTCGAGAAGACCTGGGTAATGCCCTGGATGTGCGTCTCATCAAATACCGGCCAAACCACATGACGGATACCGTCGTCTGATGTAAAATCCACTTCTGGTTCAGCGGCAGTGATTTCTTCCACCAGCATATCCATCACCGGTTGGTGTTTATAGGTCAAAAATACCGGTCCCACCTGCGCGTTCAGATGCTTGATGTGATTGACCCGGTCGTCTTCTTTCTCCTGACGGGTAAATTCATGCTTTTTAATCAGCCCCCTGTCATATTCATCCACGCTGGCCAGCGCCACCAGACCGGTTTGTACATGTTCACCCATTACCTGGCGATACAGATAGTAACCCGGCCGGTCATCCCGAACAAGAACACCTTCCCGGATAAACTTTTGCAGATTCTCGGCCCCTTTTTGATAAACCGCTTCGGAATGCACGTCCACATCGGGCGGCAGGTCGATTTCGGGTTTGTTAACATGCAGAAAAGACCAGGGGTTGGACGCGGCGATGGCCCGGGCCTCTTCACTGTTTAATACATCGTAGGGCGGGGAAGCCACTTTAGCGGCCATATCTCTGCGGGGACGCAAAGCGCGGAACGGTTTTATAACAGACATGGATACTCCTTTGGTTTAATGCCGGGCCAGACTTATACCGGCCAGTTTGTTTTAAAAATCATAATTTACCATTAAAAAAAATGCTGTACAACAACGGAATTTATCGCTGGCGGGCTTTGCTATTCATCCCGCACTGTTCTAAATTTAGCCTTTGTTTTTAATGTCTCACCCTTACCACGGGAAACTTCATTGTCATTTGTCCATCTGCATAGCCATACCCATTATTCATTGTTGGACGGCGCCGCCAAAATAAAAGATATGGTGCAACGCGCCGGCGAACTGAATATGCCCGCGCTGGCCATCACCGATCACGGCAACTTGTTCGGCGCGGTGGAATTTTACAAAACCTGCCGGGCCCATGGCATCAAACCCATATTGGGCATGGAAGCCTATATCGCCCCGCGCGAACGCGGCCTGCGTCAAAAGGTGGAAGGGGAAAAAGATGCCTATCATCTTGTGCTGTTGGCCAAAAATAATACAGGTATTCGTAACCTGATCAAATTATCTTCCATTGCCTTTTTGGAAGGGGTGTATTACAAACCGCGTATTGATTTTGAAGTGCTGGCGCGGCATGCCGAAGGTTTAATCGCCACTTCGGCCTGCATGAGCGGGCAAATTGCCCATAAACTGCGTACCGACCGCAAAGACGAGGCTATTGCCCACGCGGAAAAATATCTGCAATTATTTGGCGATGATTTCTATTTTGAAGTACAAAACCACCACATTCCCGACGAGTTGGCCGTTTATCCAAAAGTGTATGATCTGGCCCGGGAAATGGGGGTTAAAGTCGTGGCCACCAACGACACGCACTATTTGCACCACGGGGATGATAAAGCCCACGACATATTGATTTGTCTGCAAACGGGAAAAGACCGCGACGATCCGAACCGCATGCGCTATGGTACCACCGAACTGTACATGAAATCGCCGGATGAAATGTTCCAGGTGTTTAAAGATAAGCCCCATGTGCTGGAAAACACCATGGAAATCTTTGAAAAAATCGACGCAGAACTCGACTTCGACCGCCGTCTTATTCCACGTTTTCCCATCGACGCGGGAGAAGGGGATATTTCCGAAAGTGATTACCTGCGCAAATTGGCCATGGAAGGCGCCCGCCGCCATTATCCCTCTTTAGGCAAGGAAGTGGTGGAACGCATGGATTACGAACTGGGCATCATCGAAAAGATGGGTTTTGCCGGTTATTTTTTGATTGTTCAGGATTTTATCAATGCCGCGCGCGAACGCGATATCCCCGTGGGTTTGGGACGTGGTTCTGCCGCGGGCAGCCTGGTGGCCTACAGCCTGGGCATAACCGATGTGGACCCGTTGAAATATGATTTGCTCTTTGAACGCTTCCTCAATCCGGAACGGATTTCCATGCCCGATATCGACGTGGATTTTTGCGTGGAACGCCGGGATGAAGTTCTGGAGTATGTACGGGATAAATACGGACGGCGAAATGTGGCCCAAATCATTACCTTTGGTACCATGGGCTCAAAAAGCGTGGTACGCGATGTGTCCCGTGTGTTGAAAGTCCCCCTGCAAACCGCGGATGCCATAGCGAAAATGATTCCGCTGGAAGGCAACAGCCCCATTCCCCTGAAACGCGCATTTGAGGAAGTGCCGGAACTGAAGGAACTGACCCAAAACGATGATCCCGTCATGCGGGAACTGGTGGAATACAGTATGACTCTGGAGGGGATTGCCCGCCACAACAGCACCCATGCCGCGGGTGTGATCATCGCGCCGACCGACATCACCGATTACGCACCGCTTTGTAAATCCTCACAGGGCGATATCGTAACGCAATGGACCATGGGGTACTGTGAAGAAGTGGGCCTGTTGAAAATGGACTTCCTCGGTTTACGCAACCTTACGGTGATCAAAAAAGCCGTGGATATGATCCGTGAACGTCATGATCCGGAGTTTGACATCCGCAACATACCCCTGGATGATGAAAAAACATTTGAATTATACGGCAAGGGACTGACGACGGGCGTTTTTCAGTTTGAAAGCAGCGGCATGCAGGAATATCTTAAAAAATTAAAACCCAGCCGCGTGGAAGACCTGATCGCCATGAACGCCTTGTACCGTCCGGGGCCCATGGACCTGATCGACGACTTCATCGATCGTAAATACGGGCGCAAGGAAATTCACTATCTGCATCCCAAACTGGAGCCGATACTTAAGGAAACATACGGTATCATGGTCTATCAGGAACAGGTGATGCGCATTGTGTCCGATCTGGCGGGCTTTACGCTGGCCGAAGCCGATTTGATGCGCCGGGCCATGGGTAAGAAAAAAGCCGATGTGATGCAGGAACAGCGGCAAAAATTCATCGACGGCTGTGTGGCCAATGAAATTGACAAAAAGACGGCGGCCTCCATTTTTGACCACATCGAAAAGTTCGCCCGTTACGGCTTTAATAAATCACATTCCGCCGCCTACGCGCTCATCTCCTATCAAACGGCCTATCTCAAGGCGCATTATACCGCGGAGTTCATGGCGGCCAACCTGACAAGTGAAATCACCAAACTGGACCGTGTTAAAGTACTGATGTCGGAATGCAATAAAATGGGTATTAAAATCAACCCGCCGGACATCAACTACTCCGTCGCGGATTTTAAACCTCTGGACGCCCAAACCATCGCCTTCGGCATGGCCGCCATAAAAAATGTGGGCGGTAATGCCATACGCAGCCTGGTGGCCGAACGCGAAGAAAACGGAAAGTTCGAAACGTTGTTTGATGTTACCCGTCGCGTGGACCTGCGCCAGGTGAATAAAAAGGTACTGGAAGGGTTGGCCCTGGCCGGCGCTCTCGACAGCCTGAAGGGCAACCGGGCGCAGTTATTCATGGCCGTGGAAACCGCCATCGACTTTGGGCAAAGCGTTCAGAGCCGGCTTTTGCAAAACAAAGATCAGATCAGCCTGTTTGGCGAAGGCGGCGACGGGCCGACGATGGAAATCAGCGAACCGCCGCTACCCGATGTGCCGGATTGGGACACAAACGAAAAATTAAAAAAAGAGCTCGAGATGATCGGCTTTTATATATCCGGTCATCCTCTGGACGATTTTCTGCCGATTGTAAATTTATACAGCACGGATTTAACGCCCTTTACGCACAGTGATGAAAAAACGGCGCCAACCAACGGACAGCAAACCCCCAGGGTTTTGTACATTTGCGGGCAAATTACCGGCATGCGTACACGATACGATTCCAAAAATCAAAAAATGGCTTTTGTCCAGATTAAAAGCTATGACCATGATTTTGACGCTGTGGTTTTCAGTTCTGTTTTCCCGCAATGCGAACCGTTTTTGAAACAGGGACAGATCGTCTATGTTAAAGCCGGATTAAATGGCGACCTGAACAGCGACACCATCCGCATACGCGTGGACGCCATGTATAGTCCGGGGCAGGTCCCCGCGCAGTTTACGGAAAGCATGAAACTGACCATCCCGGGGAATTTATTAACCAATGATACCCTTTATCATCTCAAACTGACCTTTGCATCCGTGCCCGGCACCCAAAAAGTGTATTGGAATTTTGATTTGTCGCCCGATGCGGCAATCGCCATGCGTTCCGCTAAAAACGGTGTTAAGTTGACATTACCCACACTGCAAAAACTGGCCGACATACTGGGGTATGAAAATATTCACATAAAAAGGATAGAGCGGGGATGAAAGTCGTATTACAACGGGTATCCCGGGCCTCGGTAACCGTGGATGGACAAATCACCGGACACATTGACGAGGGGCTGATGCTTTTGGTGGGCATCGCCGTCGGCGATACGGAACGGGATGTGGCCTATATGGCCGATAAATGTCTGAATTTGCGCGTTTTTAACGATGAACAGGGCCGGATGAACCGTTCTCTTCTCGATACGGGCGGTGCGATTCTGGCGGTTTCGCAATTTACTTTACTCGGTGAGACACGCAAGGGCAGACGTCCAAGTTATATACAGGCGGCACCACCGGAACAGGCGCAAACCCTGTACAATCTTTTTGTGGAGAATCTACGCCAAAAGGGTGTAAAAGTGGCCTGTGGAGTCTTTGGCGCCATGATGCAGGTGGAACTGGTGAACGATGGTCCGGTTACACTGATCATCGAAAGCAAAAATGGAGAAAAATTATGATGCAACATCCCTGGGTACGCCGTTTGATGTATATCCTTGGAGTTTTCATTCTGATCATCCTGACGGATAAGGTTATCATGCCCTGGTATGTGGACCTGGGCGATGAAATCCGTATGCCCGATGTGATTGGCAAAACGGTGGATGAGGCGCAACAGATATTGCATAAAAATGATTTTCATTTGATAGTGGCCGATTCGGTTTATGACGCCCACGCGCCGGCCGGTACCATAGTGGAACAAAGACCGTATGCGTTTTCCACGGTCAAAAGGGGGCGCAATGTTTATATTACGGTCAGCAACGGAGAAAAAGCGATCGTCATGCCCAATCTTTACGGAAAATCCGTCCGGGAAGCGGAAATTTTGCTTAAATCTCTTCATCTGGAATTAAATAATATCAGTTATGAATATTCGGACCTTTATCCGGAAGGAGCGATCATCGGCCAATCGTTTCCACAGGGTCAAACGGTGGAAAAGAACACCTATATCGCCATCACCGTCAGTCTTGGCGAAATGCCCTCGGAACGGGTCATGCCCAATCTGGTGGGCAAAAGCCTGAATGCCGCGCGTCAGCAATTAAAACAATTGGGTGTCAGAAACATCCGTACCGAGTATGAGGAAAATGCCCGTTATTTGCCCAATACCATCTTAAACCAAAAGCCAAAAACCGGCGTCTTGCTGGCCGATGTGGAAGAAGTTACTCTGGTTGTCAGTCGCCTTCAAAGTAAAACACAAAATGAGTAGGGCGATTTTTTGATACTTGTCTGTAATGTAAATTTTATTATACTTACTACCGGGCACGGTGCATGCAGGAGCGCTTTATGACCCGGGAATGGGCGCGCAAGGTCATTCATCTTTCCACGGCCGTCTTTCCCGCCTGGTATGGCTGTTGTGCAACACGCGCGGAAATCATGCGGGTTTTATTGGCTTGCACACTTTTATTACTTTTGGGTGAAGTCTTGCGCCTTTATGTGCCTTATTTTAAAAACCTGTATTTACGAGTGCTGGCGCCGTTATTGCGTCCGTCGGAAAAGGAACAACCCGTGAACGGGGCCACGTATTTATTTGGCGGACTGTTGCTGGCGGTGGTTTTCTTTTCAAGGGAAATCGCCCTCGCCGCCATGTGGATTGTCATTGTTTCGGACACGGCGGCATCACTAACCGGTCAACACTGGGGGCGCCATAAACTGGGCCGCAAGAGCGTGGAAGGCAGCGTGGCCTTCGCCTTATCGGCCTCGGTGATATTAATGTTGTTAAATCGTCCGGCGGGCCTGGCTTTGGGCGCCGGAACTCTGTTAAGTATCCTGGAGTTAATGCCAAACAGATTAAATGACAATGTACTTATCCCCATGGGAACAGGTGTTTTACTGACACTTATCGAAAAGGTGATTTACTGATATGATGAAACGTACCACACTACTTTTTCTTTGCGCCGGTTTGCTGTTTTCTCTTCATGCGTTGGGATTTAAAAAATATGCCGGTGAATTTTTGTACCTTGGTGCCGGGGCGCGTGGTACGGCTCTCGGCGGCGCTTATACCGCTCTGGTCAATGATGCCGGTGCCGCCTACTGGAATCCCGCCGCTTTAACGGATGCACGCGGCTTTCAGCTTCAGTTTATGAACAGCAAACAATTCATCAACAGCATTCAAACCAATTATCTTTCGATTTCACATCCCTATAACGCCACATCCACCCTTGCGGTATCGCTATATAT
The DNA here is from genome assembly GCA_003696775.1 of Calditrichota bacterium. Lineage (GTDB taxonomy): Bacteria > Calditrichota > Calditrichia > Calditrichales > J004 > J004. The sequence goes on along the minus strand of RFFS01000148.1, from coordinate 27,317 downwards.
TGTTACCGTGAATAACATCAAAAATACCGCTTCCGCCGGCGTTTATGATCCTGTGACAGCCGAACTGATCGGTCTGGATGAATCCCGCGTGAAAGATTTCAACACCGGTGATTATGTATTGTCCGTTGCGTATGGGCATCGCCTGGATGATCATTTATCCTGGGGCGTCACTTTAAAAAGCATTTACAGAGATTTTGATTTTACCGACGCGGCCGGCTTTGGATTGGATGCCGCCGCATTATACCGGCTTGAGGACTTGCGTATCAGCGCCATCCTGTATGACGCGACGGGCACCTTAATCGCCTGGAACGAAGGTGAGAAAGAACTGGTCAGTCCCACGCTGGGCATGGGCGTCGCCTATACGCTTACGATTCCTGCCTGGGAAATGATTCTGCGTCCCGCCCTGGATACACGTATTATGGGGGAAGGGCGTTCCTACGCCGCCCTGTGGCATGTCGGTCCGGTAAGCATGGATGTGATGACCGGTCTGGAGCTGGATTATAATGACGTGGTAAAAATCCGTGCCGGATTGGACGCTTTGCAACGCTTTAACGGCGGTATCGGCTTAAAGCTGCCTAAAATATCCTTTGATTACGCCTTTACAGCTTATGCCGGTGAATTAGGCAATGTGCACCGTATCAATGTCAACCTGAATCTTAACAGGCTTTTTTAATCGATGTTGTAGATAATTTTTATAATGGGATGTATGCCGGTTGAATTCATTAATGGGCCGGATCGTTCAGGTCTGTATCATTCCGCCATGTAATCAGATTGGAAAACGAAAAGAAATTACTTGTTGTTTTGTTTGATAGCTTTCCGGGCGTGGGGCGAGGCGGGGTAATCATCCACAAGGCGTTTGAACAGGGCGCGGGCCTGTTTTTTTCTGCCGGCTTTTTCAAAAAGTTTTGCGGCGCGCCAAAGCTGCCCGGCCGCATCGGAAGCGTTGGGAAAGCGGTTGACATAGGCCAGACGCGCGTTGGCTTCCATAACGCCGTTTTTGAGCAGGTCCGCCGCAACATGTATCCAGCGCGTCAGGGCGTTTTTGGCGGTCGAATCATCCGCCGGATAGAGCAACACCTGGCGGTAAGCGGTGACTGCTTCCTTAAATTTTCCGCGGTCTTCCTGTATTTGCCCCATCCGTAACATACTTTTGGCGCAAAATGGCGATTGGGGAAATAACTTAATTAACAGTCGGTAATCATTAAGCGCGTTGTCCGGTCGTCCGCTTTTATAATCCAGTTCCGAAAAAAGAAACTGGGCATCGTCACTCAATTCATGATCGGGATATTGGTTTAACAACTCTATTAACCACGCTTTAGCTTCTTCCGGGTGTTCTTTTCCGGTGATACGGGCCAGCTGATAAATAGCATTGGGAATAATCCGGGATTCGGGAAAAACACTATGCAGCAACAAAAAATCATACCGGGCAGCTGTAAAGGCCTCGCTACGGAATTTTATTAATCCGCGCCAATACAGGACCAAATCGGCATCCGGTGCCTCCAGGGTAAACTTTCTTAAATAGAGATCACAGGCCTGGAGTGTTTTCACATAAAGTGACGGAATATCCAGTGTGATCAGTATATCCAGATAGCGGATAAACGCCAGACGGTAGTCACTTTCCGGTTCGGCATCGAGAAAGGCATTGAGCCCGGCTATGTTTCGGATGGAGAACAGGGGAGCGGTGGTATAATTCGCCAGGGAATCCAGGCGGGCCCGCGCCCTGGGAGCCAGCGGACTTTGCCCATGCAGCACCACCAGTCTTAAAAAGGCGTTCCATTGAAATTGCGGCTGTTTAAGACGGGCATGCAGACGGGCCAGCAGCATAAAAACTTCATCTTCATCTTTATGTCCCGGATATTGTTCCCAAAAAAATTCCAGCCCCTGTACGGCGGTTTCCAAATCATTGGGGCTTTTTAAAAAGGATGAATCCGTTAACGCTTTTTGCCAAAATTTGAAGGCGCGATCGGCTTCGTCACCGGCAAAAAGAGAAGTAGGGAACCACGTAATAACAAGTACAATCAGTAGTGCTGTTTTAAGCATTCTCAATTCAGATTAAGAGGTTCCACAAACAGAACCTTTTCGTTTTTGATGGCAACCGTGCCCGCCGGCGCTTTGCGTATGCGATTAACATACCGCGCTTCCGTAAAAACCACGGGAACCGTGGAGGCATGACGGTTTTTACTGTTTGCCGCGGCAAGACGCGCGGCTTTTTCTATAACACTCTTCGGAACGATTTCTTCTTTCTTCTGTTTTTTAATTACAACATGCGAACCGGGCACGCCCTGGGCGTGCATCCATATATCCCATTTGTTGGCAAACTGAAAGGTCAGCATATCGTTGTTTTGATCGTTTTTACCGATATACACATCCCAACGATTATCAAGAATAACACGCTTAAAGGCAAATTTCAACATAGCCTTTTCGCTTATGCGCGCGGAGGGCGTGTGTTCCTGTATTAGGTGCATGGCTACCAACTGCTGATGGATTTTTTCCAGGTTATCCACTTTGTGGTATTGTCGGGCACGTTCCAAAAGAGTGTCGATTTCCTGTAATTGACGGGTGTATGTGGCTCTTTTGAGTGTAAGCGCTTCTTTTTTTTTGGCGCTGTTTTTATACTTGTTGAAATAGTATTGCGCGTTTTCCACCGTTGTTTTTTGAGGATTGAGTTTAATGGTGATTTTTTCCTGTTTTTCTGAAAACAGATTAACCAGGGTAACTTCCTTTACACCGCGCGGTACTTTGTGTTTGTGTGTCAACAACAAATGACCTTTCAGGTCGGCAAGCTGTTTACGCCGTTCAATATCTTCCGCTTCCGCAAGTTTATTAAGCGCTTTAGTCAATTGCTCCCGCCGTTTTTCAAGTGCTTTTAAAATGCGATTCCGCACTGTGTAAAAACGTCGCGCATGGATTGTACGGGAGATAAAGACCATCCAGGCCTTATTTACATTTTCATATTCAGCGGCCTCGTAGCCCTGTTTTTCCAGCCATGCACTTTTAAATAATGTGATCCGGTAATCGTTTTCCTTACGATACACAAAAGCCGATCCGTTGCGACAGGAGTCATTCAATGCGTGTAGTACTTGTTCCGGGGCGTTCGGGCCCGTTAAATCGCGGATCAAGGTGTGCGCTTCCTGATGCAGGCGACAAAGCGCTTCCTGCTGCATTAATTTGTTAAACGCCGGGCAAACCGTACGTATAAAGGCACTCAGGGTGGCGCCGCTCATGTCTTCTTTTAATTCACTGCAACAGTCGGCAGAGAGCATCGGGCTGTCTTCATTTATTGAGAGTAGTTCTAATTCCGGTTGTTTTTGTTTAAAACGATCTATAATCCGCTCTTCCTTGTCTGTAAAATAGATGTTTTGCTGTTTGCCGTAGAAAACAACGTGCAGATTAAATTGGCCGGTTTCAAAGATAACATGTTTATTACAGGCAACGATACGCACATTCGTTATGGATTGCCCGATACACAATGGGAATTGTTCAAAATGGTTGGCGCGGGCAGGGCGTCCGTTCTCTTCAAAAAACAAATAAGGTAAATCGGCGGCAATGGAAATGCGTACAATACCCTTATCCAGACCGATAACCAGTTCATTCTTCTTTTCCGTATGACAAAAACGAATGGTCGAGCCGGTGACAACAGGATACAGGTCATCCACCTGGCGATTAAAGAGATAATAATTTTTGTGCATAACACCTTACGATTTAATTCCGTTCAAATGTCACTTTATTCGCAATGCGGGGCGTATTAAATTAACTTTTATCCGGTAAGCAGGTCAGTCAGCCACTTTTTTGCCGAATAAATGACAATATAGGACTCAATATATTTAAAAGAACGTGATTTGTTTCATCATTTTATAAAAAACCGAATAATAAACAGGAAAATTCCATGAAAAGCATGACAGGCTATGGCAAGGCCGGGCAAAGCGCCGAAGGATTTCAGGTTAATGTGGAAGTGAAAACCGTAAACAGTCGCTATCTTGATATTTTCATTCGCGCCAATATCAATGTTGCAGCAATGGAAAATGCGTTACGCGGGTTAATTAAAAAGCATATGGAACGAGGCAAAGTTTCTTTGTTTGTGGATATCCAGCAAAGTGGCGAAACTCCGGCCGAGGTGCTGGACACCGCCCGATTGAATCAACTATATGCCCAGTTACAATCGATAAGGAAAAACACCGGTGTGCGGGACGAGGTCAGACTGGATCACTTTTTAGCTTTTCCCGAATTGTTTGAATTAAAAATAGATTTTGACCGCCATGATCATCTCAGACAAACCATTTTAGAGACTACCGAAGACGCTTTAGTCCAATGCAATGCCATGCGTGGCGCGGAAGGCGCGCATCTTGTTAAGGATATCAGCGAACGCATCGAACATATTAAAAACCATGTGGCAGCCATAGCCGAAAAAGCGCCGGATAATGTTACAAGGGAATTTGAACGTTACAAGTCGCGTATTGAGCGTTTGATGTCGGAATTTCCAACCGATGATCATCGACTGGAACAGGAAATTGCCCTTATCTCGGACAAGGTGGATATTTCCGAGGAAATTACACGACTCAACAGCCATTTAAAACAACTGGCCAATACCCTTGCCGGTTCGGAGGCCATTGGGAAGCGTTTAACCTTTATCCTACAGGAAGTGTTGCGTGAAACCAATACCATAAACTCTAAAACCACGGATGTAACCATTTCCGCTTTGGCAATAAAAATTAAAGAAGAACTTGAAAAAATCCGCGAACAAGCTCAAAATTTGGAATGATTTATGCCTCGATCACCGCGATTCATAGCGCCGTATATTGTTTTTTCCGCACCGAGCGGCGCCGGTAAAACCACCATAGTTAAACGGTTACTTGAAAAATATCCCGAGCTGGCGGTTAGTATCTCCGCCACGACACGTCCCCGTCGCCCCGGAGAACAGGATGGCGTCGATTACATTTTTATGAATGAAGACGCCTTTAAGAAAGCAGTGGCCGCTGGCCGGTTCCTGGAATATGAACAGGTGCATGGCAATTATTACGGAACACTCAAATCCACCGTGGAAGAATTGCGGCGGGCCGGTAAAACGGTTGTCTTCGATATCGATGTCAAAGGGGCGTTGAACATCCGCGCCCAATATCCGGAAAGCTTTTTGATTTTTATAAAACCACCCGATCTGAATGTCCTGATCGAACGCTTAAAGGGACGTAAAAGCGAAACCGAGGCCACATTGCGTAAGCGCCTGCAACGGATTGAATTTGAATATACCTTTATGGATCGCTTTGACCGGGTTATTGTCAACGATGAATTGGAGCATGCGGTTGCCGAAGTGGAAAAAGTGATCTGTCCGGAACGGGAATCATGAGTATCACGGTAGAATGTCATAATTTCAGCGGTAACACCGTTTTTGAATACGCCTCACTGTTTAAGGAACTGCGGACCCGGGATATTTGGCTGTTATGGCCGGAAGAAACATACCAGGCCTTTCCCGAATTTTTTGAACTTTACGGTTCGGCCGGCCATGCAGCGCCGAACGCATCCCGTCTTGTCCATTGGTACATCGGTTGGCCCGATAATCATAAAAACGTAGCTCACCCGTTGGTCATAACCCCGACAGCAAAAGTAAATGAACTGGCATCCGATGACTGTATCCTCGTGCGGCCCCGCACCGGCAGGGAGTTGCCCGACGCGGATGATTTGACCGACACCTTTTACCGTTTATCGCAAAAAGGAACAGTATATAACGGTCAAACCGTGTTGATCAGCGCCGGGCCCACAGTGGAAGATATTGATCCCGTGCGATTTTTCAGCAACCGTTCCAGCGGTAAAATGGGACGTGCCCTGGCGCGGATGGCTTACCGTCTCGGCGCGGATGTGCATTTGGTATGCGGACCGGTAAACATCGACCTGCCTTCCACCGTTGCGGTTCATATGGTACGCAGCGCGGCGGACATGCACCGGGTTATCCATGATATATTCCCGAAATGTGATTATTTCTTTTCCGCGGCGGCGGTGGCCGATTTCACACCCGATAAACAACATACACATAAAATAAAAAAAAGCGGCGCGCAACTTTCGCTTACACTGGTACGCACCCGTGATATTTTGCAGGATATCGCGCGACAAAAAAAAGCAGGTCAAAAAATCATCGGCTTTTCCGTGGAAACCGAAAAACTTCTGGAACATTCCAGGGAAAAAATGGAACGTAAAAAACTGGATATGATCGTGGCCAACAATCCCATGGAAAAAGGCGCGGGATTTGCCGTGGATACCAACAAGGTTACATTGATTACTAAAGATAAAACCGATAGATTACCGCTCATGTCCAAAACGGATGCCGCCGCGGCTATCTTACATAAAGCCTTAACATTATGAGTGTGGATATTTTAAACGACATAGAATCCTTTTTAACCTGGTACCGGATCAATTTCGGGGACACCCTGCATCTCAATACGGATATAGACCCGGAAACGATTATGGCCCAATGGGAACAACCGGCTCCTGCCGCCCAGACAGCCCCCGCGCCTCAGGCGCCTGTATCTCAAAAGAAAAAAACGCCGGATGTGAACGACACCTTCCGGGTACATGGCAACCACGCGGAATTAAAAGCCCTGTATGAGCGCATTCGGGATTGCACGCAATGCGCCTTAAGCGGCAACCGGAAAAATTTTGTTTTTGGCATGGGCAATCCCCGGGCAGATATCTTATTTATAGGCGAAGCGCCCGGAAAAGATGAAGACATACAAGGTCTGCCGTTTGTGGGGCGTTCCGGAAAACTGCTGGATAAGATGTTATTTGCCATCGGTTTGTCGAGACAGGATGTTTATATCGCCAATGTTCTGAAATGCCGCCCGCCGGGCAACCGGGACCCTTTACCCGATGAAGTCGCCTTGTGTGAGCCTTATCTCAAACAGCAAATAGACATCATACAACCGCGTTTGATCGTCGCCTTGGGGCGCATTGCCGCCCAGTCCCTGCTTAAAACCGACGCCCCTCTCGGAAAGATGCGCCGGGAGAAGCATACCTACAATGGTATTCCGTTTATCGTTACCTATCATCCCTCGGCGCTCTTGAGAAGTTCCGGCTGGAAACAGTATGCCTGGCAAGACTTTAAGAAAATTCTGAATTTCATGGAAAAGCCGGTTTGAAAAGTTTGAATATCAGGCTTTTTCAATCTTGAATCGATCTTTAAATTTGCTTATTCTCAGTAAAAGACAAAGCCATCATTTCTATCATCAAACGGGACTGTTTTCAGCCCCGTTTGCTGTTTTTTCACGATTAAGGAAACATAATGGATCAAAAAAATAATAACGATCTCGTACGTTCCATGCCCCACGCCATGGATGTGGAACAAATGCTGCTGGGGGCCATGCTGCTCGATGAGGAAGCGGTATCCATCGCCATGGAAAATGTGGATGCCAGTTTTTTTTATAAAGAAGCGCATAAAATAATCTACAAGGCGATGATGGAAATGTTTGATGCCCGCCAAAACATCGATTTGGTTACCCTGACCGAAGCGCTCCGGCAGAAAAATTTGCTTGATACGGTGGGAGGCGCCTATTACTTGTCGGAAGTGGCCAACAGCACACCTTCCGCCGCCGGTGTAAACAGTTATCTGGAAATCATCAAACAGAAAGCCCTAAGTCGGTTCTTAATTCGTGAATGTACCCATATCCTCGATGTGGCGTATGAACAGAGTGAGAACATAAATGATATGCTTGATCTGGCCGAGTCCAAAATTTTTGAAATCTCGGAAAAACGGATGCAAAAGGGTTTCACGGGCATTCAGGAAATCCTGCATACCACCTTTGAAAAGATAGACATTCTGTTTCATTCCAATAATTCCGGCATTACCGGGGTAGCCTCGGGATACAAACAACTCGACGAAATGACCGCCGGATTTCAACCTGCCGATTTCATCGTTCTGGCCGGGCGTCCCAGTATGGGGAAAACCGCCTTTGCCCTGAACCTGGCCCGTAACGCCGCCATCGAACACGGCATGCCGGTCGGGGTTTTCAGCCTGGAGATGTCCAGCGAATCATTAGTTATGCGCTTATTGTGCACGGAAGCCAAGGTTAACCAAATGGCCGTGCGTACCGGTAAGCTGGCCAAACATGAGATGGAACGCCTGACCAGTCATGTGGGGAAACTGATGAACGCGCCCATATATATCGATGATTCGCCTTCATTGAACGTGCTTGAACTTCGGGCCAAGGCGCGACGTTTAAAGGCCGAAGCACATGTACAAATGCTGGTCATCGATTATTTACAGTTGATGGAAGGAACGAAAGGGGAAAACCGACAGCAAGAGATCACACATATTTCACGCTCAATTAAAGGGATTGCCAAAGAACTCGATATTCCCGTTATCGCTTTGTCACAGCTTTCACGGCAAACGGAAAACCGGGATAAATTCAAGCGGCCGCAATTGTCCGACCTGCGTGAATCGGGTGCTATTGAACAGGACGCGGATGTGGTGATGTTTGTTTACCGTCCGGAGTACTACAAAATTGAAGAATTTGAAGACGGCACTTCCACCCATAACATGTGCGAAGTGATCATCGGAAAACAACGGAACGGGCCGGTGGGCACGGTTAAGCTGACTTTTCTTAAGGAGTTCGGTAAATTTGGCGAACCGGATATGTTCCACGAAACATCGGCTTTTTCACCGTCGGAATTTTGATTCATGAATGTTATAAAATCAAAAGAAGAAACATTGCTCAAAAAATTGCATCAAAAGCTCGACCCCATGATGGAAGACATCCTGGGAAAAATGGCGGCTTATTGCAATGATTACGATGCCGATGTGGTGCGCAATGCCTATCAGTTTGGCATGAAGGCGCATCTGCACCAAAAACGCTATTCGGGTGAGCCCTATTTTGAGCATTGTCTGAACGTGGCAAAAATTTTGGCCGATCTGCGTATGGATCAAACCACTATTGTAGCCGGCTTGTTGCATGATGTGGTGGAAGACACGCCCTTTGAGTTGGAAGATATCCGCAACGAATTTGGCAAAAATGTGGCCTTATTGGTGGACGGCGTCACCAAAATCAGCGAATTGAAATTCGAGAGCAAGGAACTGCGTCAGGCGGAAACCTTTCGAAAGATGCTGCTTTCCATGGCCCGGGATGTCCGGGTGATCATCATAAAATTTGCCGACCGCCTGCACAATGTCCGCACCCTGGATCATGTTCCCGAGCGCAAGCGGCCGCGCATCGCTTTGGAAACCCGCGATGTTTACGCGCCGTTGGCGCACCGTTTTGGTATCGCCAGTATAAAATGGGAAATGGAAGACCTCGCCTTAAAACATCTTGAACCGGAGGCCTATAATGAGCTGGCTAAAAAAATAAAGCTAACACGTGCCGAGCGTGAACGATATATCAAAAACATTTCCGATCCGATTATCGAGGAAATGAAAAAAAACAACATTCATCCGCAAATTTCAGGACGCCCCAAAAGTTTTTTCAGCATTTATAACAAGATGAAAAAGCGCAACCGGCCGTTTGAAGAAATTTATGACCTGCTCGCTATACGCATCATCGTGGAAAAGGTGGAAGAATGTTACTACACTCTGGGTATCATCCATAGTTTGTACAATCCGGTTTACGATCGTTTCAAGGATTACATCGCCATGCCCAAGATCAACGGATATCAGTCGTTACATACCACCGTGGTGGGGCCGGATGGCAAAATGGTGGAAATCCAGATACGAACCAAAGCCATGCATGTATTGGCGGAAGACGGTATTGCCGCCCATTGGAAATACAAACACGGCGATTCCGATGAAGACCCGAATATCGAGGCCGCGCTGAACTGGGTGAAGGAATTGCTGGACCGCCAGGTTTCCGAGGATGCCGGCGAGTTTATGGAAGACCTTAAAATCGATTTGTTTCATGATGAGGTGTTTCTCTTTTCACCAAAAGGGGATTTGTATAAATTACCGGCCGATTCCAGCCCAATCGACTTCGCTTATGCCGTGCATACCAAAGTGGGCAATCATTGTATCGGCGCCAAAGTGAACGGTAAAATTGTTCCCTTGCGCACCACGTTAAAAAGCGGTGATCAGGTGGAAATCATCACCTCGCAAAACCAAAAACCCAGCCAGGATTGGTTAAATTTTGTAAAAACAAGCAAGGCACGCCACTGGATAAAAAAAGTTATCCGGGAGGAGCAGCAGGCTCAAACACGCGATATCGGCACGGAAATTCTGAATAAATTTCTGAAAAAATATAAACTCACGGAAAAGAGTCCGGAATTTCAGGATGTGATTCCCAAAATGGGCTTCAGCAATCTGGAATCATTGATCGTGGCCATCGGACGTGGTGAAGTGGTTACCGATGCCATCCTGAAAAAATTATATCCCAATAAGCCGGCCGCTCCGCCCAAAGAAGAGAGCTTTTTCAAAAAATATCTTAAACGTTCGCGGGACAGTTCCGGTATCCGCGTGCAGGGCCTGGACAACATGCTTATCAATTTTGCTCGTTGTTGCCATCCGGTACCCGGCGATAGTATCATCGGTTATCTTTCCCGCGGCAAGGGTGTTACCATCCACCGCAGCGATTGTAAAAATCTCATCTATTTGCTGGAAGAGAAACAACGCATCATCGATGTGGAATGGGATACGGAAAAAAACCAGGAATTTTTGGTGCATCTGCGTGTGATCGGCGAAGACCGCAAAGACCTGCTGCGCGACATCACCAATTGTGTTTCCAAGCAGGATATCAATATTGTCAGCGTAACCTTTTCCGCCGAGGATTTGTATGCGCGGGGCAATTTGAACGTGGAAGTAAAAGACCTGCATCATCTAACGAAAGTCATTAATAACATTAATAAACTTCCCGGCGTATTTTCTGTGGAACGGGTAAACGAAGGAAATTAGAAGAAAGGAAAAACCGTGGAATTTGTATATCTGACACAAGAAGGCTTTGACAAGCTGAAAAAAGAACTGCATGAACTGAAATACCGCATTCGTCCGGAAATTTCGCAAAAAGTCGCCACCGCGCGCGATCATGGCGATTTAAAGGAAAATGCGGAATATCATGCCGCGCGGGAGGAGTTGTCCTTGTGCGAGACGAAAATTCAACAGTTGCAGGATCGCGTGGCGCGCGCCCGAGTAATCGATGAAAATGAAGTCACCACCGACCAGGCCAGCATCCTGACCACCGTAAGAGTAAAAGACCTGAAGCGCAACAAGGAATTCACTTATACGCTTGTATCCGTGGAAGAAGCCGATATCAAAAAAGGCCGGATTTCCATCGCCTCGCCGGTGGGCAAGGGCTTACTCGGTAAAAAAGTAGGCGAAATCGCTGAAATCAAAGTTCCCGCGGGCACCATTCGCTACGAAATTCTCGAGATTTCTCTGGCTCTTTGAAACCCGGGGAGCTTTTTTACGTCCATAACCCCGTAACCAAAAAGGAGGGCTCATGGAACGTACGGATAAAAAACTTTACCGCTCATCCACCGATCGAATTTTAGGCGGAGTATGCGGCGGCATTGCCGAATACCTGAATGTGGACCCGGCGCTGATACGTCTGGCCTGGTTTTTTCTTACCCTGATAGGCGGCGCCGGCATCCTGGCGTATATTTTGGCGCTTATCATTATCCCGCTTCATCCCGAAGGGGGCGCCGCTGCCCAAAGTCCCCCGGCCAACCGAGGCGATTATACACGTTTGGCCGGTTTTATGCTGATTATTCTTGGCGCTTTGTTTCTGATACGCCAATTGGGCTTTCATTTCAATTTTTTTCATCTGCCATGGCCCGTTTTTCTGGCATTGGGATTGATTGCCTTTGGTGTGTACATGTTGTTGCATGCTTCGGATAAAAAAACAGCCGGGGATGAACAAGACAGCGAAGACGAGCGGACATTTGTTCGTATCGAAAACGGTAAAATGATTGCCGGTGTATGTACCGGTTTGGCCCGTTATTTTGATGTGGATGTTACACTGGTGCGTTTGTTATGGGTTTTCGCCACGCTTTCATCCGCCGGAATCGGTTTTCTGGCGTATATCATAGCCGTCATCATTTTTCCCATCGTTTCCGATTTGCCTGAATGGCATGAAAGCCGGGAGGAGGAAAAAGCATGAAATCAAAACGCTTTTTTCCACTGGCACTGATCCTGACCGGATTGTTTTTACTGTTGATGCAATTCCGTATCGTCAGTTTGAATCGTCCTTTATGGTTCATAATCGGTTCGGCGTTGCTCGGTCTGTTTTTATTGCAACGTTCCATAGATTCCAAACATAAAAAAGGTTTGCTGGGTGGTAGTTTTTTTATGCTCATCGCAACCGGCCTGAGTTTTATGCAATTTGGACTTTTACCCATCAGCGATGAGATCGGCTTTGGCATGTTATTCGTAGCGCTTGGGCTGGCTAATTTTATTTATTTCATTTTCACGCGATTGCGCTTGTCCGGTTTGGTTTACGGACTTTTATACACATCGATCGGTACGCTTGCCGTGGCCGGTTATTATTACAACATAGACTGGTGGGTCATGAGCGAATGGGTGGAATTGTATTGGCCGGTGGTACTCATCTTGTTCGGCCTCGCCTTGCTGGCAGATGGTCTGCGCCATAACAATAGACATTCAACTTCAAACCCATCCAATGAACCCGGCTCATGGACCGAAAAAATAACTTGAGGCTACGGCCCTATCATCCGACGGATTTTACATATCTTTACGATATCTGCCTTAAAACGGGGTATAGCGGAAAGGATGCCACTCCGTTTTATAAGGACCCTGAATTGCCCGGCCATGTCTATGCCGGGCCTTATGCCGCGTATGAGCCGGAACTGTGTTTTATACTGGATCATCACACCCGTCCGGCGGGTTATGTTCTCGGATGTAGCCAAACCGAGGTTTTTGCCCGCTGGTTAAATGATGTTTGGTATCCTTTATTGCGTGAGCGTTACCCTGTTGAGGGTTCCTATACGGAGCTTGAAAAGCGTATGGTTCATCATATCCATCATGGTTATCAGCTCAGGCCATTCTTAAAGGACTATCCGGCTCATCTGCATATAGACATTTTACCCGTGGGGCAGGGCACCGGTGCCGGGCGCCGTTTGCTGACAGCCTTTTTCAATGCCTTAAAAGCCAAAGGCGTACCGGCCGTCCATCTCGAAGTGGGGAAGAGCAACACACATGCCGTGGGATTCTATCGGCATATCGGCTTTCATATCATTGAAGAATATGAGCAGTCTTTTGCTTTGGGCTACACACTTTAAATTTCATTTTTCATCCCATTTGCCTACTTTTAGCTCCAAATCACATTATGTTATATTATAATCGATTGAGGGCACATGGCATTTCGCGGAACCATAAGTTTACCTGGAGATAAATCCATTTCGCATCGCGCCGCTCTGTTTGCCGCGTTGCGAAAAGGGGAAAGCCGTTTTGTTAATTTTAGTAAAAACGACGATTGCGCCTCCACTCTGAGTTGTTTAAAACAATTGGGGGTCGCTTCCCGTTGGCAAGAGGATGTCCTCATCATCAACGGAATGTCTCCGGCGGAATGGCATCAACCCGCTGCGCCTTTGTATGCCGGTAATTCCGGCACCACATCCCGGTTGTTATCCGGATTGTTGATCCATTTACCCTTTGCCACTCAATTAACCGGGGACAACAGTCTGTCTCGCCGCCCGATGGAGCGCATTATTACACCATTGAGTCAAATGGGCGGTCAAATCGAAAGCGCCGACGGACACCTGCCCCTTTCCTTTTATCCTGCAAAGGAAATACACGGGATTCACTATCCCTTGCCGGTGGCCAGCGCCCAAATCAAGTCGGCCGTGGCTTTGGCCGGATTATATGCCGAAGGTGAAACAATCATCATCGAAAGCACCCCCTCGCGTGATCATACGGAACGCATGCTTGGATTGCCGTTTACATACAAGGATGGAAGGAAATATATTCATGTTAAAAAGGGGCATCCCCTTCCCGATCTTTCCATGACGATCCCCGGCGATATTTCTTCCGCCGCCTTTTTTATTGTGGCGGCTTTACTGACACCCGGCTCGGATATAACCCTGCAAAACATTTCCCTGAACCCCACGCGTACAGCGCTATTGACCGTGTTGAAGCACATGGGCGGAGCCATTGACATAACCCCTGTTCAGGAAAAACCCGAGCCCATAGGCCATATACGTGTCCGGCACAGCCGTTTGCAAAATATACCCATCGATCAATCATTCATTCCTAATCTGATTGATGAAATTCCGATCTTAAGCCTGGCGGGGGTAAAAGCCGTCGGCCATTTTGAAATACGAGGCGCTTCCGAATTAAGGGTAAAAGAGACCGATCGTATCCGTGCCCTTGTGGAAAACTGGCGGCGCGCCGGCCTATCCGTTAAGGAATTTGACGACGGATTCTCGTTTTGCGGCCCGCAACAATTTGAAAAAACGCGTATAACCACCTTTGGGGATCATCGTATCGCCATGACTTTTGCCATCGCCGGCGCCGCATGCGGCACGGAAATGACGCTGGACGATCCCGATTGTGTTTCGGTTTCCTTTCCCGAATTTTTTAACATCCTGGATCGCTTGACCTCATGAAGACGTGGCAACTGGGCATCATCGGTCATCCCCTCGGACACACCTACTCACCACAGATGCATGAATGGGCCATCAGGCATTATAAATGGAAAGGGTCTTACGCCACAAAAGCCATCGCGCCGGAAAATTTTGACAAGGAAATAAAAATGATGAAGGAAAAAGGAACCTGGCATGGCTTTAATGTAACCATCCCATATAAAGAACGGATCATACCTTACCTTGACGCAATCGATGATGCGGCTGCCCGTATTGGCGCCGTTAACACCGTGCTACGCTTGGCGGATGGTGGCTGGAAAGGATTTAACACCGATGCGGAGGGCTTTGTCGCCCCCATTCACGAGCGGTTAAAAGGGATGCATAATGCCCTGATGGTGGGAGCAGGAGGCGCCGCGCGGGCGGTACTGGCCGGTTTGGCACGCCATGCCCCGCATATCCGTCTGTATATAAAAAACAGAACAAAAGAACGGGCTAAAAAACTCACGATAACGATGGCGGTTGCCGGATTACCTATTCAAACGGCACTGTTGGATGACAGTCCGATTTCCCGATTTGACCTGATTATAAACACAACACAGGTGGGAATGGGCGCCTATAAAGATCAAACACCGTTACCCCGTCTGGCCGATTTGGTTCATGCCAATAGTTTTGTCTATGATCTTATCTATAATCCAGAGGAAACCCTGCTGTTACAACAGGCGAGGCAATTAGGCTGTCCTTTCAGTAATGGTTTGCCCATGCTGGTGGAGCAGGGCAGTCAGGCGTTTAACATATGGACAGGGCGTCCCTTTCCTCCGGAAATAATACCTGATTTATTTGAAAAAAGGACAGGGGAAAATTCTTAAAAAAAGCATTAAAATATAGATTTTTTAGTTGACACGATTGCTCAGGTCTTCTTATATTAAAAACTCGTTTGGGGAGATTGCGGAGCGGTCAAACGCAACAGACTGTAAATCTGTCGGCCAAGTGCCTTCGGAGGTTCGAATCCTTCTCTCCCCACTTTAACCCTGAGGTTTTCCCTTGGGGTTTTTTTTTGTCTGAAACGCGCGCAACTTAAGGCGGATAAAACTCTTAAAAATATTGATTTTACTGGCTTTATAAGTTAAATTGTGCGCTTGTTTTTTGGGGCGATAGCTCAGTTGGTTAGAGCGCTACGTTGACATCGTAGAGGTCGTGAGTTCGAATCTCTCTCGTCCCACTTGAATTGAACCGCTTTGTAACGCATAAGGAAGCGCATTGGAACAGATAACACTTACATTTCCGGACGGCTCTCAAAAATCCTTTGATAAAGGTGTAACGCCACTTGAAGTCGCCGCCACTATTAGTAATTCCCTTCGGAAAAAAGCTGTTGCCGCAAAGTTGAACGACCGTATTGTGGCCTTAAATACGCCCCTGGAAGAAGATGCCCGCATCGATATCCTCACTTTTAAGGAACCCGAAGGCAGGGAAGTGTTCTGGCATTCCAGCGCCCACCTTATGGCTCAGGCCATAAAACGTCTATATCCTGAGGCCGAGTTGGGGATCGGGCCACCGATTGCCGATGGTTTTTATTATGATATTGACCTGGATAAAAAATTCACACCGGATGACCTGGAGCAGATTGAAGCTGAAATGGCCAAAATTGTCGAAGAAGACTGGCCTATTACCCGTCGGGTACTCAGTAAAGAGGAAGCTTTACAATTCTTCGAAGAGAAAAACGAACATCTGAAGCTTGAGCTGATCAATGAAATAGACGGTACATTGACCGCCTATACTCAGGGTGAATTCACCGACCTGTGCCGTGGTCCCCATGTGACTTCCACCGGCGTGCTCGGTAAAAATTTCAAACTTCTCTCTCTTGCCGGCGCCTACTGGAAAGGTGACGAACATAATAAGATGCTACAACGCATTTACGGCACCAACTATCCGGATAAGAAAGAGTTGAAAGCGCATCTCAAGCGACTTGAAGAAGCCAAAAAGCGAGATCACCGTCGCCTTGGCCGTGAGCTGGAATTGTTTTCCATCAATGATCAGGTGGGGCCGGGTTTAATACTGTGGCATCCCAAAGGCGCCATGATCCGCAATATCATTGAAAATTATTGGAAGGATACCCACATCCGAAACGGCTATGAGTTGGTTTACACACCGCATGTGGCGCGACACCATCTTTGGGAAACCAGCGGACACAGTGGCTTTTACAGCGAAAATATGTTCCGGCCCATGGATGTGGATGAAGTCAGTTATCAATTGAAGCCGATGAACTGTCCCTTCCATATGCAGATTTATAAATCCAAAATCCGCAGTTATCGGGATTTACCCATCCGCTTTGCCGAGCTGGGAACCGTTTACCGCTATGAACGCTCCGGCGTTTTGCACGGTCTGATGCGTGTACGCGGGTTTACGCAGGATGACGCGCATATCTACTGCCATCCGGATCACCTTGCCGCCGAAATCGGACAGGTGTTGCAATTTACCACTCAAATGCTCAGTCGTTTCGGATTTAATGATTTCGAGGTTTATCTTTCGACGCGTCCCGAAAAATTTGTGGGCAGCGAAGATAACTGGGAACTGGCCACCAATGCCTTGCGTGAAGCGCTGGACAACAGCGGGTTGGCCTATCAGATTGATCCGGGTGAAGGTGTTTTTTACGGGCCGAAAATCGATGTAAAAATCAAGGATGTGTTGGGACGTTCCTGGCAGTGTTCCACCATTCAGGTTGATTTTAATTTACCGGAAAGATTTGACCTGACCTTTGTGGACAAAGACGGCGAAACCCATCGTCCGATCACCATCCACCGCGCTTTGCTGGGTTCCATCGAACGCTTTTTTGGTATTTTGATCGAACATTACGCCGGGAATTTTCCATTATGGCTGGCGCCGGTTCAGGTTCAAATCATCACCATCGCCGATCGCCACATGGAATACGCCCGTGATTTGGAAATGCAATTCCTGCAGGCCGGTCTGCGTGTTAAAACCGATTTTAGAAATGAAAAAATCGGCTATAAAATACGTGAAGCGGAAGTTCAGAAAATCCCGTATATGATCATCCTCGGAGATAACGAAATGGAATCCGGGGCCATATCGGTGCGCCATAAAGGCGAAGGAGATTTGGGGCGCATGACTGCTCAGGATTTCATATCCCGCCTTCAAAACGAATTAAACGAAAGTTCCAATAACTAAGGAGTCTGGTTATCGCAAATCAAAAGACACGCATCAATCAGGATATTACGGCTAACGAGGTACGTTTAATCAACCAAAATAGTGAACAGGTAGGTATAGTACCCCTTGCCCAGGCGTTGGAACTGGCTCAGGAAGCGGGCCTGGACCTGGTGGAAGTGGCGCCGAATGCCAAGCCACCGGTATGTAAGATATTGGATTTTGGAAAATATCTTTACGAACAAAGTAAAAAAGATAAATTAAACAAGAAAAAACAGCATACGGTAGTCGTAAAGGAAATTCGTATGCGTCCCAAAACAGACGAGCATGATCTGGCTTATAAATTAAAACATGCCCGTTCGTTTTTGGAACAGAAAAATAAAGTAAAGTTTACCGTTCAATTCCGGGGACGGGAACTGGCTTATAAACAATTTGGTGTAAACCTGTTGGAACGTGTTATCGAATCGTTGGAAGATGTCGCTAAGCCCGAGGGCGATATCAAATCCGAGGGACGTAACATGTCCGTAATCATGACACAAAAATAGCAGAAAGGAAAGCAACATGCCTAAGATGAAATCAAATCGTGGCGCGTCCAAGCGTTTCCGCGTAACGGCCAGTGGCAAGGTGAAACGTCATTCAAACTTTCACAGCCATATTCTGACCAAGAAATCTTCAAAACGTAAGCGTAATCTGCGTAAGGAAAGCCTGGTATCCGAAGCGGATACAGCTCGTGTAAAACGCATGATTTTAAAGTAGGAGACTGAAAAATGCCCAGAGCAACTAATAATGTAGCGGCCCGTCAACGCCGTAAAAAAATAATGAAAGCCGCCAAGGGATATCGTCTGGGACGCGGCAAATTATATAACAACGCCAAGGATCAGGTTGAAAAAGGCTGGCAATATGCCTATCGTGACAGACGTGTTAAAAAACGCGCTTTCCGAAGCTTATGGATTGTTCGTATCAACGCCGCCTGTCGCATGAACGGCATTTCCTATTCCCGTTTCATCAATCTGCTTCAAAAAGCCAACATCAATCTGGATCGTAAAGTTCTGGCCGACATGGCCGTTTACAATCCTCAGGATTTTGAAGCATTGGTCAAACAAGTCAGCGCATAAATTTCTTAGCGTTTTGTTCATCGCATATCCAAAGGAAGTGTTGTTACGACGCTTCCTTTTTTTTTAACAAAGAGGCACGTTCCGTGGAAAAAATCGAAAAAATCAAACAAGCTTATTTTCGCCTGGCAGAAGAAGTCAATAATTCCGAACAACTGGAACAACTGCGTATAGAATTTTTAGGACGAAAGGG
This sequence comes from Calditrichota bacterium, assembly GCA_003696775.1. Taxonomy (GTDB): domain Bacteria; phylum Calditrichota; class Calditrichia; order Calditrichales; family J004; genus J004. The sequence continues at coordinate 8,357 of RFFS01000148.1, read as the reverse complement.
CAGGGTCACCGAGGCATTTGCCATGATCAAGGATGTGGCGCCGGACATCCGTCCTAAATTTGGCGCTGGACTCAATCAATTAAAAAAAGAGTTAGAGCAGCACTTCAAAAAACTTAAAGAAGAAGTGGAAGGACAGGCCGCCGACCAGAAAGCGCCGGATGTCACCATGCCCGGACGACCGGTTTTTGCCGGGAACCGTCACCCCCTGCTCAAAATCGCCGATGAAATCAAAAACATCTTTCATTCCTTTGGTTTTACTATCGAAGATGGACCGGAAATCGAAACCGATTATTATAACTTTGAAGCGCTCAACATCCCCAAATCACACCCCGCCCGGGCCATGCAGGATACTCTGTATATATCCGGGGATGTGGTTTTGCGCACCCACACTTCGCCGGTTCAGATACGCGTGATGGAAGAGCGTAAACCGCCTATCCGAATGATCGCGCCCGGAAGGGTTTATCGCCGGGATACACCCGATGCCACACATTCACCCTTTTTTCATCAGGTGGAAGGACTTGTGGTGGGGGAATCCGTAACCTTTGCCGACCTGAAAGGGGTTATCCAGGCTTTTGCACACCGTATGTTTGGAAAAGATGCCCGGGTACGCTTTCGCCCCAGCTTTTTCCCTTTTACGGAACCAAGCGCCGAATACGATGTCTGGTTTAACGGTCGCTGGATGGAAATTTCTGGTGCCGGCATGGTGCATCCCAATGTATTTCGTTCCGTCGGCATCGATCCGGAGAAATATTCCGGTTATGCTTTCGGCATGGGTATCGACCGGGTGGCCATGCTCAAATATGATATCCGGGACATACGGCTCTTTTTTGAAAATGATGTACGCTTTTTAAGACAATTCTAACGGTAAACAACATGAAAATATCTTACAACTGGTTAAAAGAATATCTTGATGTGGATTTAACTCCCGAAGCATTGGCGGAAAAAATCACCGATGCCGGTCTGGAAGTGGAAGAAATTATTCACACGGTGCAGGAAGTCAGTAACATTGTGGTGGGTAAAGTACGTACCTGCACCAGGCATCCCGATGCCGATAAATTAAGCATTTGCACCGTATATGACGGCGAACAGGAACAACAGGTTATCTGTGGCGCGCCAAACGTGGCCGCCGGCCAGACGATTCCTTTTGCAAGGGTGGGCGCGCGTCTGCCCAACGGGATGAAAATTAAAAAAGCCAAAATTCGCGGCACGCAATCCTTCGGCATGATCTGTTCGCGGGAAGAACTGGCCTTGGAAGAACATTCCGATGGTATCTGGGAACTCAGTGATAAATGGCCCGCCGGAACGGATATGAATGAAGTGCTGAAAGAAAAAAGCGATGTGGTCTTCGATCTGTTCATCACGGCCAACCGCGCCGATTGCTTCAGCCATATCGGTATTGCCCGGGAAATAGCCGCTTTTACCGCCAGGGAAGTGCGCATGCCGCATTTTGAACTAAAGGAATCGAATGATACGGACATTCACAACATGGTTAAGGTTTCCATTGAGTATTCCCAGGGATGTCCGCGCTACGCCGCGCGCCTTATCCGGAATGTTACCATTCAGCCTTCACCGGATTGGCTGGTGCAACGCCTGGAAGCAGTAGGCCTGCGTAGCATCAACAACGTTGTGGATGTTACCAATTTCGTATTGTATGAATTGGGACAGCCGCTGCATGCGTTTGATTATGAGACATTGAGCGGCGGGGAAATTCGTGTGCGCGCCAGTCAAAAAGATGAAAAATTCATCACGTTGGATGATAATGAACGCCTGTTGCCGGAGAATACCGTCATGATATGCGACGCGGAAAAGGCCGTCGCCATAGGTGGTATTATGGGCGGGCAAAATTCCGAGGTGACCGATCACACCACATCCGTATTATTGGAAAGCGCCTATTTTGATCCCACGCATGTGATCACCAGTTCCCGTAAACTGGGCTTGATGACCGACGCCTCACAACGATTTGAAAAGGGCACGGATTATAATATGGTGCCATTTGCACTGGATCGCGCCGCGGCATTGATAGCCGAATTGTCCGGTGGCGAGGTGGCGCAGGGTGTGATCGATGTCTATCCCACGCCGATAACCGACAAACAGGTCCCGCTTCCGTTGCCGAAAGTCAATAAAATACTCGGAGCTACCCTATCCGATGAAGAAATCATCGACCTGTTGTCGCGTGTGCATTTAAACTACGCAAACGGCCTTGTTTCCGTCCCGAGTTACCGGCATGATATCAATGAACCGGTGGACCTGATAGAAGAAGTGGCACGTTTAAAAAATTACGATAATTTACCGACAAGTGTTTTTGAACCTTTATCTCTTGAACAGCCGGAACGTATCCGGGAAACCTCTTTTACCCGCCTGCGTACCTTGCTGACACAATGCGGTTTACAGGAGATATTCACCAATTCCATGATGGCCGAAAAACATTTGATAAGCACCGGGCCTGCCGAGCACGTGCGCATCCTGAATCCCATCAGTGACGATCTGGCTTGTATGCGTACATCCATCTTGTCCGGATTATTGTTATCCATGGCTTATAATATCAACCGGAACCAAAGGGATTTGCGCTTTTTTGAAATCGGCCGTGTCTTTTTTAAGGGGAGTGAGGAGATACCGGAACAACCGACGCGAATCGGTCTTGCTCTGACCGGCAACCGCTACCCCGAAAGCTGGAGTCATGCCGGCGATCGTGTTGATTTTTATGACCTTAAAGGCGTTTTGGAAAGCTTTTTCAACGGCCTTCATCTTGACAACGTGCAATTTGTTTTATATGATGACAACACATTGTACAAAAAGGGGTATGCCGCACAAATATTATGGAATAACCGGATTATTGGGCACGGCGGGCTCATTGATTCGAAGGTTGCCCAACGTTTTGGCATACATGTGGAAATTTTTGGGGCGGAACTGGATTATGATATTCTGGAAAATATCATAAATCGCGAATTAAAATACACACCCATTCCGAAATTTCCTTATATTGAAAAAGACGTTGCTTTTGTTATAGACAAAAATCATCCCGTCGCTTCCGTCATCGACATGATCCGTACGTATGGCGGACGTTTATTAAAGGAAGTTACGGTTTTTGACGTGTATGAAGGCGACAAGATACCGGAAGGGAAACGTAGCGTGGCTTTCCGACTGCGGTTCCAATCCCTGGAGCGCACATTGAAAGATTCTGAAGTGGAGCAAATCTTCAGAAAGATCATCAAACGTGCTCAAAAAGAACATGATATACCCCTAAGGGATCAATAATGCATCTGAATCAATTCGATAAATTGCAACAACTGCTCAACCGTCTTGAGGAAAGAGTGATGTATTTAAAGCAACATAACTATCGATTGATTCAGGAAAACGCTCAATTAAAACAGGAATTAGCCGAAGTTAAAAATAATCATCCGACAGCGGAATATAATAAAAAACTCAACGCGTTAATTGAAGAAAACAAAAGATTAAAAGCAAACAATCAACAAGCCAACCTAAAACTAAATGCCTTAATTGAAGAAGTGGGGCAGACGTTGGCGCAACAAAATGGTGTTGAACACTAAGTAGAGGCCTGATGGCTCCGGGACACATCAAAGTAAATATTTTTGGTTCGGAATACTCGCTTATTGGCGATGAAGATGACGCCTCCGTCAAACAAATTGCGGAATACGTCGATAAAAAAATGCGTGAAATCGATCGTTCGACAAATATTAGTTCCATCAGCAGGATAGCCATTCTTACCGCCTTAAACATAGCGGAAGAGTTGTATCAGGAAAGACAATACCGCGAACGTTTACTGGAACAACTGAATGAAGAAGCACGCAAAATGAACCATAAAATTTCGGAGCTATTGGAAGAATAAAAAATTAGAATAAACTGAAATATAGCCCTGTACTCTACATATTTAAATGGACCAACACCATTAAATCAGGGAACTGGCTCTGGCTGAATATTGCAAGCCACTTAAATGAGGAAGCATGACGCAGTCAGGAGGTGCCCACCGTACTTCAATCCGGTCCCTTTTTTAGTATGTCGAGACAGGGCTTTTTTAGTTTTTGAAGGAGAAAAAAGTGTTAGAAATCGTTTTATTCATCATTCTTCTTGCCGTGGGTTTCCTGGCAGGCTGGCTGACCAACGCCGCCTTGGGTAAACGCAGTCTGGCAACCGCCAGTAAAAAAGCCGAGTCGATTATTTCCGAAGCGGAAACCGAAATAGAAGGCCTGAAAAAAGAAAAACTGCTCGAGGCCAATGAGGAGATCTTCCAGCAAAAACAACAGATGGAAGATGAATACCGCGAAAAGAAAAACGAACTGCATCGTCTTGAATCGGAATTGGCCAACAAAGACAGCAACATTGACCGAAAAGCGGATTTGGTTGCCAAAAAGGAAAAAGAACTCCTGGCGATTGAGCAGGAATTAAAAGCACGGGAAAACGCACTAAATATACGTCAAAAAAATCTGGAAGAAGCCATCAATGAGGCTAACCGGAAACTGGAGACCATTTCCGGACTCTCCAGCGAGGCCGCCAAACAACAACTGATGGATAACCTGATTGACGAGGCGAAAAAAGAAACGGCGCATAAGGTTTTCCAAATTAAAAAAGAAGCGGAAGAAAACGCCTACAGCGAAGCCAAAAATATCTTGCTTACATCCATGGAACAGATCGTTTCCAGCCATACCATCGAATCGACCATCTCCAATGTGACCTTACCTTCGGATGACATGAAAGGGCGCATTATCGGTAAGGAAGGGCGTAACATACGCGCTTTTGAAATCGTTACCGGTGTGGATGTGATTGTGGATGATACCCCTCAGGCGGTGTTGCTCAGTTCTTTTGATCCGTATCGCCGAGAGTTAGCCAAAGTGACCATGGAACGCCTGGTCAGCGACGGCCGGATTCATCCGGGACGCATAGAAGAAACTTACGAGAAGGTTGTCCGAGAAATCGATGAAACTTTTCAGGAAATTGGTGAACAGGCCTGTCATGAAATCGGTATCCACGGCTTGCATCCGGATGTCCTCAAGGCACTTGGGAAATTAAAATACCGCACCTCCTACGGACAAAATGTACTGGATCATTGCAAGGAAGTCGCCGAACTTTCCGGGATCATCGCCGCGCAACTGGGATTGGATGCCCCTCTGGCCCGGCGGGCGGGAATGCTGCATAAAATCGGTCTTGTGATACAAAAAGCCAATGAATCCGATTATACCAAGGTGGGACATGAATTTTTAAAAAAATATAACGAACACCCCAAGGTCACAAACGCCGTGCTGGCCTTTGGCAATCGCGCCGAGGCGCATTCACCCATAGCCATTATCATTCGTATCGCCGCCGAGTTAAGCCGCAAACGACCGGGCGCCCAGCGTGATGTTATTGAAAATTACGTTAAACGCATGAAAAATCTTGAAGAAGTGGCGGATAATTTTGAAGGCGTGAAAACGGCCTATGCCATTCAGGCCGGGCGTGAAATCCGCATCATTATCGATCATACCAAAGCAGATGACGCCATGAGCAATAAACTGGCCACCGATATAACCCATAAAATCAAGGATGTGCTGGACAATAGCAACCAATGTGTCAAGGTGCATGTCTTACGTGAATTCCGTTCCGTGGATTACGCCTGATGCCCAGATTGTTATTTATCGGTGATATTGTCGGAGATATCGGACTGCACATTGCCCGTGACCTGATTCCTCGCATGATCCGTGATTACGGTTGCGCCTTTTGCATCGTAAACGGAGAAAACGCCGATCAGGGTAAAGGCATCAACAAACAACAGGCGGAAAAACTATTAAAAGCCGGCGCGGATGTGATAACCGGCGGCAACCACAGCTTTCAACGCAACAGTCATGAAGTGCTCAATCATCCGGATTTTAAAACATTGCGCCCGGCCAATTATCCGGCAGGTAATCCGGGTGAAGGTGTGATGGCCATCGAGAAGAAGGAGCACTCTTTATTGGTGATCAATTTACAAGGGCGTAGTTTTTTACCGCCGATTGATTGTCCTTTTCAAAAAATGGATGACTTGTTGAAACATTACCAACAGCGTTATAAACATATTGTGGTGGACTTTCATGCCGAAGCCTCCGCGGAGAAACTGGCCTTTGCCTGGAATTTTGACGGTAAGGTAACCGCGATTTTCGGTACACATACCCATGTGCAAACCGCCGATGCGCGAATTTTGCCCCTGGGCACCGCCTATATCACGGATGCGGGGATGACAGGCGCGGCGGACAGTGTGATCGGCATGGAACCGGAAACAGCCGTTAAACGCTTTCGTACACAGCATTTGAAATATTTTAAACTGGCGCACCGTAATCCCAAAATCAGCGCTGTTTTTGTGGATTACGATGAACGCAACGGTAAAAGCAGAAAAATTGTCGCTCATCATATCAGCAGGGAACAGTATGATGCAAAAGGGCTTATTGCTTAACGGGAAAAGTGTGGCCGCTCATGTTAAAGAACGTGTCGCGCAACAGGTGCACGAGTTAAATAAAAAGGGTATTTATCCCACCCTGTCCGTTATTTTAGTCGGTGATGATCCGGCTTCGGCGGTATATGTGCGCAATAAGGCGCGTGCATCGGAAAAACTGGGCATACGATCGGAAACCATTCGTCTGGATGCCGCAACCCGGGAAACCGATCTGCTGGATATTATCCGCTCATTGAATGAGAATGATCAAACCCACGGCATACTGGTGCAACTCCCCCTGCCCAAACATATCAATACCGACACGATAATTAACGCGATACATCCCGATAAGGACGTGGATTGTTTTCATCCCCGTAATGTGGGATTGTTGATGCTTGGGCAACCGTATTTGTTGCCGTGTACTCCGGCCGGTATTGTGGAAATTTTAAAACATTATCAAATTGATCCTTCCGGCAAACACACCGTTATACTCGGTCGTAGTAATATAGTTGGTAAACCATTGGCCAACATGTTGGTTCAAAAAGCACCTTATGCCAATGCCACGGTCACCGTTGCCCACAGCCGTACGCAAAATATCGATGCGTTATGTCGTAACGCGGATATTCTTGTGGCCGCCCTGGGTGTACCGGAATTTGTAAAAGCCGATATGGTCAGGGAAGGCGCCGTTGTCATCGATGTGGGCATTAATCGGGTGGAAGACGCCACGAGTGAGAAGGATTATCGCCTGACCGGTGACGTGGCCTTTGAGGCTGTAAAGCAAAAAGCGGCAGCCATTACGCCTGTTCCCGGTGGTGTGGGCCCGATGACCATCGCCATGTTAATGCAAAACACCGTGGTGGCCGCCCAACATGTTTCCGGTCTTGCGTAAGCGGACGGATACGTACTTTTGATATACGGGTTTAATTTCCCAATTCCTTAACCATTTTTTTAGCCGACGGAATGTTCGGGTTGAGTTTTAATGCCCTTTTATACGCTTTCAAAGCTTCCGTATTCCGCCCGGATTTAAATAACGCTTCGCCATAACTATCCCAGCAGTTAGCGACATTGGGAAACATTTCTGTATTGAGCCTGAATATTTTTAAAGCATCTTCCAGCCGCCCATTGTGCAATAATTCATATCCTAAATTATTGAGGATTAAATCCTTTGGATCATTATCAAACCAATTGGAAGTAAGTGACTTGAAATTTGTTCTAATATATTCAATTCCATTTTTAACATAAGCCTGGTAAACGGAGAGAAGGGTGGGGAGTTGTGGCTTTGGCGGTTCTTGCCCATTGATGATTTTATGTATTCCCAAAGCTATATTTTCCGCCACGGGTTCATCCATATTAGCGAAGACCACAATACTTATATTATCTGCCAGCCTTTCAAGGTGTACCGTATTGGCGCCATTAAAACCACCGGCAAAAGGAATGCCCGCGCCGTGTTGTTTGTAGATGGGTTGTATTTGCTTAAAAAAAGGATCCTGATGTTTGACCTTATCGCTAAATAATTTATTTCCATATAAAAAAGCTCTGTAAAAGATCATCATATCTTCCGCAGTTGCATAACAGCCACCATCAGACTTCGGTTCAAAAACAAAATGTTCATTATCCTCATATTCACCAAAAATATTTTTTGTATATCCCACGGCTCGACGGGCTGTTTTTTTTACATTTTTAGTAACCAGAGAACTGAGTTGCAGCGGCTTCTTAATACGCTCTTCAAGATTTTCTGCGTAACTTTTTCCGGTTACCTTCTCAATAATAGCGCCCAATAAGATATAACCGGCATTTGAATATTCATTTTCCGTACCCGGGATAAAATGGATGGGCATTTCTTTTATCAACGGCAATAATCCCTGAATGTTTTTGCGATTATCAGGCAATTCAAAAAAACGTGGACCGACATAATCACCAAAACCCGAAGTATGATCGAGTAAATGTTTAATCGTTATTT
>RFFS01000147.1 GCA_003696775.1 Calditrichota bacterium | reverse complement strand
GAAATGGGCTGATCGCTAATAAATATAAACTGGAAAAAATAATGATGCTGGGCCTGCTCATACACCCAGGGCGGAATAGCCAGCCACGGGTCTTTCAGATCGACAATAAACAGATCATAATAATTTTGATACACATGGCGGCGGTTGGCCTCGGGGTGGCTCATCATCTCCAGGGAGTGGCCGAACCCGGGCTCCTGCTTAAGAAACTCGGAAAAGTCGCTCAAATGATCCGATATGAATAGTATCTTTGTTTGCATATAATTCCCTGTTATCCCCTGCTCACACCACGCGACTATATAATCTTCGTCCGGCCGGGTACATACTCGAGAAACGCAAAGTTAATTTTAGGATCAAATTCATGGCGCACTCTCCGTCATACATGCCGTTTGTTAGCGTCCTGTTTGGGGGACGGATCATCAATTTCGTCTAAAGCGCTCAACACTTTATCGGGCGATATGGATTTTTATTGACGGCGAAAAAGGATAAATAAGGGTTAAATCTTTGTTTAGTTTCAGTTAAGAATATCGTAAATTATTTGCAAACCATCGGTAAAAGCCATGCACGAAGTTTCCATAGCGCACAGTATCATTCAGACGGTACTTGATGAAAAGAAAAAAAACAATTGGGCCGGGATACGGGCGATCGGACTTAAAATTGGCGCCCTGAGCGGTATCTTGCCCGACGCGCTGGCTTTCGGATTTGACGCGCTTAAAAAAGATACACCTCTGGAATCATGTCACCTGGAAATTGAAGAAACGCCGGTCGTCGCGCGTTGCCGGGCATGCGCCCACCGCTTTGAAGTTGAAGAACTCACCTTTACCTGTCCGCGTTGTGCCTCCACTTCGCTGGATGTGGAACAGGGGCAGGAGATGCTCATCGCCTATATGGAAGTGGATGAAATAAAGGACACGACACATGACCCATGAACAAATCATATTGATCAGCACCGCGGCTTCCATCGGATTTTTTCATACTCTGTTCGGCCCGGATCACTACATACCTTTTATCATGATGGCCCGCGCCCGCAAGTGGAGTTACATCAAAACTTTGTGGGTGACCTTTTATTGCGGTATCGGCCATGTATTAAGTTCGGTGGTGTTGGGCGCGGCAGGCATCCTTTTTGCCATATCGATTTTGAAACTTGAATCCATCGAATCCATGCGCGGTGATTTCGCGGCCTGGATGCTGGTGATTTTCGGGTTCAGCTATTTTGTATGGAGTCTGCACCGCCTGATGCGTGGCAAGGCCGGTCATACACATTTGTTCGGCGGACACAAGCACGCTTACCACGATCATGATCATGCGCACGATCCCGCGGTGGATGAAACACATACCCATAAAGAAACCACTCCCTGGATATTGTTCGTTATTTTTGTCCTTGGCCCCTGTGAGGCGTTGATCCCTCTTTTAATGTATCCGGCGGCGCGACATAATTACAGTCTGGTTTTTATGGTCACTCTGGTTTTTGGATCGGTTACCATCCTGACCATGATGGGTGTGGTGCTGTCTGGTGTCTGGGGGTTGTCTAAAATCCGCTGGCAGGCTTTGGAAAAATACATCCATCCCGTATCGGGGTTTGTCATCTTTTTAAGCGGACTGGCCATACTCTTTTTGGGCTTATAAAATAAGGAGTTTCTTATGAGCAAAACGATTGAAATGCAGAAAAAGGTGTTGTCCGAAAACGATCGCCTGGCGGCCGACCTGAGGCGCGCGTTACAGGATAAGGGGATTTTCAGTATGAATTTTGTCAGCTCGCCGGGTTCGGGTAAAACCAGTCTGCTGGAGCGTACGCTGCAACAGCTCAGGGATACCTGGCGCATCGCCTTAATTGCCGGTGATGTGCAAACGGAAAACGACGCGCAACGTCTGATTGCAGCGGGGGGCCAACAGGTTAAGCCGCTGGTAACCGGCGGCTCTTGTCATCTGGACGCGCGCATGATTGAACGTGTGATACCGGAGATCGATTTGGACGAAACGGATATGCTGATAGTGGAAAACGTGGGCAATCTGGTTTGTCCTGCGGGCTACGATCTGGGCGAGGATATGAAGGTGGTGCTGATCAGCGTGACCGAGGGCGATGACAAGCCGTTGAAATATCCGGCCATGTTCCGGCGTTCTTCCGTTATGGTGATCAATAAAATCGATATTCTGGAATGGTGTGATTTCGATTTGGAAACGGTCAAAAAAAACGCGCTGCAAATCAATGGCGATCTGACCATTTTTGAGGTTTCCTGCCGAACGGGCGAAGGTCTGGATAAGTGGTATGACTGGCTGGGGCAACAGGTGCGGAAAAAGAAGGCAGCGCTTAACCCATCTTAAACCATGACCAAAACGTTACGCAAACGGATAGTCATCAACGGTATTGTGCAGGGGGTAGGTTTCCGGCCCCATGTCTATCGTTTGGCGCGCCAACATCATTTAAGCGGCTTTGTGCGCAACGGCGGCGAAGGGGTGACCATCGAAGTACAGGGCGCGGTGCATGATGTGGCCGCTTTTACGGAAAAACTGCGCGCCGAGCCGCCTCCCCTGTCGGTTGTCGAGTCGATTGTGGAAGAACAAAGGCCTGTCGGCCAATCCGACGGTTTTCATATCATTAATACCGACCGGTCGGGGCAGGCCCATACGTTTATTTCACCGGATGTGGCCGTGTGCGATGCGTGTCTGAGCGAATTGTTTGATCCGGATAACCGACGTTACCGCTATCCTTTTATCAACTGCACCAACTGCGGCCCGCGTTACACAATTGTACGGCACATCCCCTACGACCGTCCCTATACTTCCATGCAAAATTTTGAATTGTGTCCGCGCTGCCGGGCGGAGTATGACAACCCGGCGGATCGTCGGTTCCACGCTCAACCCAACGCCTGTCCGGAATGCGGTCCTCATGTGTGGCTGTGTGATGCCGGCGGTCAACGCATGGAAACGGACGACGCGATACGCGCATGCGCGAATTTACTAAGCCGGGGAGCTGTGCTGGCTGTTCGGGGATTAGGCGGTTTTCATCTTGTTGTGGATGCCACCGATGACCGGGCGGTGGCCAAATTACGCCGGCGTAAAAAACGTCCGGGGAAACCGTTTGCCCTGATGGCGCCGGATACGGCAACCGTGGAACGATATGCCTTTTTATCGGAGGAAGAACGGCGTTTGCTGGAATCGCCCGTCCGCCCGATTGTACTGTTAAGGAAAAAAGAAACCGATGGTTTGGCGGACAATGTGGCGCCCGGAAACAAATATCTCGGCTTTATGCTGCCTTACACGCCCCTGCATCATCTGTTATTGCGCGATCATGGCGGGGTGTTGGTGATGACCAGCGCCAATCTGAGCGATGAGCCCATCGTTACCGGCAACGAAGAAGCTTTGGAAAGACTGGCCGGCATCGCCGATTATTTTTTACTGCATAACCGGGAAATTGTGCAGCGTTGCGATGACAGCATCGCCTGGGTGGAGGCGGGGCAAACCCGTCTCGGGCGCCGTTCGCGCGGGTATGTGCCCGCGCCGCTTAACCTTGGTTCGGCTTCTTCTCCGGAGATGCTGGCCGTAGGCGGCATGCTTAAAAGCACGATTGCGCTCAGTCGCGGCGGCCAGGTTTTCCTCAGCCAGCATATCGGCGACCTGGATAACGAACGGGCCTATGCCTTTTTTAAGGACAGTATCGAACATTTGCAACGTATTTTGCAAATTGAGCCGAGCTATGTTGTTTGCGACAAGCATCCGGAATATCTTTCTTCCAAATGGGCGCGCGCGCAACCCCTGCCTTGCATTGAAGTACAGCATCATCACGCGCACATGGCGGCGGTAATGGCCGAACACGGATTGAATGACAACGTTCTGGCGTTGATCCTGGATGGCACCGGTTACGGCGACGATGGTACCATCTGGGGCGGGGAAGTTCTGGCCGGCAATCGTCGGACATACGAACGGCGGGCCTGGCTGCGGCCCATTCCCCTGCCGGGAGGGGAAACAGCCATACACGAACCCTGGCGTATAGCCGCTGCCCTGGTTGATGGTGCTCTGGGCAGTCTGACCTCCGTAAAGGAAATGCCCTTTTGGAAAGAACGCAAGGAGCGGGATGCCGAGAATCTGCGGGTGATGATCCGCCGGGGCATCAACACGCCGTTGTCGTCCGGCTGTGGGCGTTTGTTTGACGGAGTTTCGGCGTTGTTGGGGTTGTGTTCCCATATAGATTATGAAGCCGAAGCGGCCATTCGTCTGGAGATGATCAGCGATCCGACGGTAACGGAAGGATGGGGGGTGGAAGCCCGTCCGGAAACGTATGACGGCGCTTTGGACTGGGCGCCCATGGTGCGTTGCCTGTTGCAGGGCATACAACAATCCCGACCAACAGAGGAACTGGCGGCGCGCTTCCACTTCAGTTTGGCCGAAATGTGGACGCGGGTGTTGTGCCGTACCCGTGATGAATTGGGATTGAATACGGTGGT
>RFFS01000146.1 GCA_003696775.1 Calditrichota bacterium | reverse complement strand
GCACTTGTCCTAAGTTCGAACTAATTTAGAGCCAAAATATCAATTCTTCAAACAGTCGTCATTTCGGTGTCGACTGTTTTTTTTTGTATTGTGCACAACACGGTTTTGATGAATGTGTTATCCGCGCCCAGTTCCTCCAGACTCAGATTCAGTCCCCATGTAAAATTGGCGATTTCAAAATCTTTATAAACCGGGGCGGGGGACAGCAATCTGAATTTCAGAGATGGTAATTGAGCGTCATGATATCCATCAAGTCGTTCGGCATCCGGCTTGGTGGTTTCTTTGACATAAAAGACAATGTGCAGGGCTTTGTTAAACAAGCCGGAACCGATGGGCCGTTCAAATAATTTTCTTTTGCTGACTTTTTTCTGTAAATCCACTATTTGCTCGATGGTCTCCCATGCGTCGCCGTATTGTTCCTTAAGCTGAGGATCGGCATTGATTTTGGCGCGGAAGTCCTGTTCGAGCTTCAGGCGGTTTTCCATAAGTTTTTTGTCCAGCAAACCGTTGTATTCACCGGTGAGCGCTTTTTGTCCGTTACTTAAACCGAAAATACGGATCAGAGCGCGCCGTTTTTCTTCCGGGCCCCGGGCCGCGTAAGCACGCAGACTTTTAATCCATGAATTTATGTATTTCAATACCAGGGGATAATGATAATCCCGTTGATAAAGCAACTGGGCGTAGGTGTAAAGCCGGTCGGTGGAACCGGGGTTGCCGGAAACGAACACCAATTCGTTTTCGGAAGGGCCGGCGCTGTTCCATTTGAAATATGCCGGGCTTTGGATGGGCCGGCCGTTTTCATAAATGCGGAAAAAAGCCACATCCAGATCATAGCGGGGATAGGTGAAATTGTCATAATCACCGCCGTAATAGGCGGCCTGACGCTCCGGAGCAAAGACCAGGCGCACATCGGTATATTTTTTATAACGGTAAAGCCAGTATTCACCGCCATGATACAGAGCGACCACATTGGAGCGCAAGCCTGTTTGGGACAGGCTCTCTTTTTCTATTCGTGCAATTTCCGCTTCACGGGCTTTTTGCGCCGCTTCCTGATCGGCGCTGCCGGCCACGGCGGCCGCTACTTTTGACGTCACGTCTTCCATGGACATCAGAATATTGACCTCCAGGTCCGAACTTTTTAATTCTTCTTCATAAGTGGGGGCGTAAAAACCGTTTTTTACATAGTCGTTTCCCGACGAGGAAATTTTTTGCAATTGACCCACCGCCACATGGTGATTGGTCATAACCAGCCCATCCGGGCTAACTAGCGATCCGGAACCGCCATCCATAAAACGCACACTGGCCAGCCGTACATGATCCAGCCATTCACGGGTGGGGGTAAAGTTGTATTTTTCCTTTAATTGATGCACGGGTGGATTGTCGAATGTCCACATCCCTTCATCGGCCAGGGCAGGTATACCTGTCCCCAATGCCAACAGTAATATTATTAAATACCGACCCATTATTTTTCTCCTGTTTGTTAAGAATAGATCATAGCTTTCCAAGTTAAACAATGAATCATCTAAAATAAATAGATGGATTGTAAAATACTTTGTGAAAGCCTTATAAATTGTAAACCATGTTAAATGAATAAAACGGGATGGGTCTATTCGGGAAGGAAAGTGACGACTGGTCATATTTAAGCCAATCCAAATGGATTTCTATTTAAAAAGATAAAAGAATCCGAAAACCTGAAAAATAAACAAACCCGGAGGAGTCATGAAAACACGATTCATTGTTTTGGCTGTTTTTTCATTTATCCTCCTTTCCGCTGGCACGCCGGGAAAGGAGACTCTAAAAAATGGTGAAAAAGTATTTAATAAGATCTGCTTTGCCTGTCATAAAGACGGCGTGGCGGGCGCCGCGGCGATTACCAATAAAAAACGCTGGCAGGAAAATGCCGATAAAGGACTGGAAAATCTTATGACTAACATCAAAAAAGGCATTGTTAACGGTAAATATGGCACCATGCCGCCACGGGGCGGATGCACGGATTGTACCGATGAGGATTTAAAGGATGCCATTTTGTATATGATACATGAAAGCGGCGCCAGGTTAAAATAGTGCCCGACGGACGCCGGCATGCGCGGGGCGTGGCACATCATTTTGTCCAAAAGAGAATTTTCGCATGAAGTTAAAAGTTAAATTTCGTTTATTAACCTTTTCGCTTTTAATCATCTTTTCCCTGGTGATAGGTGTTTTTCTATACACACAGCATAAAATCATCGGAGTAAGCGGAGAAGCTTTTCAGGGTATCAACCGTACGGAAAGCATGGCTTATTTGCAAAATATGCTGCATGAGATCAGGGAGATGGAATTGTCGCTACATACCCCTTCCGGCGCATCCCTGGCGGCGCAAACCAAAGTACTGCTGCCGACTAAAATCAATGTATTTAATATTGTTTTCCAAAACTGGAATGTGCCGGATTCCATAAAAACGCCCATCGCTCAAGATGCCCGGCACTATTTTGAAGTGTTGGGTACACAGTTGGAAGGCGGCGCCGCGACGGAAGACGGTCTTGCGCAAACCACGGGATTGTTCAACGCCTTATCCGCCAAGCTGAATGGATCGTCCACGGCGTTAAAAGGTGAGTTGATGGAAAGTAAGGATCAGGCGGATAAACAGGTGCGTTATGGGAATATCATCATTTATGTTTTATCTGGTGTGATCTTTTTATTTCTTATGATAATGGATTTCCTGTTGCTAAGGAAATTATTGCTTCCGGTATTGCGAACCAAAAAGATGGCGGAGGCGGTGGCCCTGGGCAACCTTGATGCCACGGTTGAAGTGCATACCAACGATGAAATCGGCGCTTTATCGGATGCCATGCAGCGCATGCGCGACGCATTGAAGGAAAAATCCGATGTAGCCGAACAGATTGCCGCCGGTAACCTGAAAGTTCAGGTAAAAATTTTATCGGAGCATGATGTGCTCGGCCGGTCGATGCAAAAGATGGTGAACAGTCTGGAAAACGTGCTGGATGAAGCATCCCGCCTTATTGTTGCCGTGGAAGAAGGCCGCTTAGGCAGCCGGGCGGATAGTCGGCAATTTGAAGGGAGCTGGTCAGCGCTTTTGGAGGAAATGAACCGTTTGGTGGATACGTTTGTTGAACCGTTAAGACTGACTACGCGCTATCTTGAAAAAATGGCGGCGGGGGAAATTCCCGATGAAATTGCGGAAAGCTTTAAGGGTGATTTTAACAGTATTAAAAACAGTGTAAACCAATATGTCGGCGTGCTTAAAAATTTAGCGCGCGATGTGGCCTCATTGGTGCAGGCGGCCCGTGCCGGCGCTCTGTCCACACGCGTGGACGCCTCGGACTATAATGGAATTTGGCGGGAACTGATACGTGGCGTGAATGAAGTGTTTGAAAATATTTCCGAGCCGTTATCCGAAATCATGCTGGTAATGGAAAAAGTGGCGGACAGTCAGCTTTACCGGCAGGTCACCGGTCGTTATCAGGGTGATTTTGAAGATTTGAAAATGGCCGTCAACCGCTCCGTGACATCGCTTTCGGGCACGCTTGCGGAAATCGGAGCGGCCATAAAGGATGTGCAAAGCGGCACCGGACAGGTTTCTTCCAGCAATCAGGCCATATCGGAAGGCGCCACCTTGCAGGCCGCGTCGGTTACGGAAGTCCTGAATACTCTTTCCGAATTGAGCAACAAGTCCGAAATGAATCATCAGGCCGCCTCGCAGGCAGTGGAGCTGGTGGAAACCGTCATGGATGCCGCCAGGGCCGGTGAGTTGAAAATGGATGCCATGTTATCGGCCATGGATTCCATTGAGAAGACGGCACATAAAATATCGTCCATTATAAAAGTCATCGATGAAATTGCGTTTCAAACCAATTTGCTGGCGCTTAATGCCGCCGTGGAAGCGGCCCGCGCCGGCGTACATGGCAAGGGCTTTGCCGTTGTGGCGGAAGAGGTGCGCAACCTGGCCCAACGCAGCGCCAAAGCCGCCGAGGAAACGACCGAATTGATTACCAATTCCAATCAGGAAGTACAAAATGGCGTGGGGGTGGCCAAGGATACGGCCGGGGAACTTTCCCAAATTATGAATGGTGTGGGTGTGGTGGCGGATATTATCCGACAGATCAATGAAGCGTCCCGGGAACAAACCGATTACGCCAGGTCGATCCGCCAGGAGATGGATACCATTCATAATCAGACACAAACCTATGCCGCCAGCACCGAGGAAGTCGCCTCTTCCGCCAACGAATTATCCGCGCAGGCGATACAATTGCAAAATCTGATCGAACGCTTTGCATGGGAAACAGACAATGATTCTCCAATGCCGGAAATCATACCCGGGGCCCGGACGGAAGAAGAAGTGGCATCGCTTTCCTGACACGGCGTTACGCGTCGCTATCGATCACTTTGTAAATGATGTGGGGAAGGAATCCCTTGTTTTGTAAAAAAGCGCCCAGCTTATTGCGTAGGGATTTGGGATCGGTTTCCCTGAGCATGGCCCGTTTTTTTTGGACCAACAGGCGGCAGGCTTCTTCCTGAAAAGCGTCGTCATATGCCAGCAAGGCGGTGTCGATCAGGCCGCGGTCGGCGCCTTTGGTTAAAAGTTTTTGCCTGATGCGCAAGGGACCGCTTTTACCGGCGCGAATGGCTTCCTGGACAAACTGTTCTATATAACGGGCATCATCAAGAAAGCCCTTATCCCGTAAATAATCCAACACTTTGTGAATAATGACCTTGTCATATCCCTTGCGGATGAGCTTCACAGATAGCTCACTTTCCAGATGGGGGCGTCCGTTCAGATAGCGCAGGGCCTGCTGACGGGCTTCGTCAAAGGCCTGATAGGCCTTTATAGACTCGATGGCTTCCGCCGGCAGGGACATGCCTTTGCGCAGGGCAAAATGCACCAGTGTGTTTTCACTGATGTCGAACAGATGGGTGTCATGCGCGTAAACGCTGTACATTTTTCGTCGCGGCGCGCTCAGTTCGATGCGGCTGATGGTGCAAGTCGGGTTCATGGTAGCCTGATCCGGCATACGGCCTGTTTACTTTCCGGTATCCTGATTTTCATCTTCCGCTTCCACGGGGGCCAGCCCAAGGTGGGGTTTCAGTTCTTCCATAATGGCTTCCATGATATCCGTGTTTTCCTTTAAAAAACGCTTGACGTTTTCCCGGCCCTGGCCCAGACGGGTCTCTTTGTAGGAAAACCAGGTACCCGCCTTATCCACTACGCGATGGCTGACGGCCTGATCGAGAATATCACCCGCCTTGGAAATACCCTCGGAATACATGATGTCGAATTCGCAATCGCGAAAGGGCGGGGCCATTTTGTTCTTTACAACTTTCACCCGGGTGCGGTTGCCCATCACTTCATTGTTTTCCTTAATGGTGGCGATGCGGCGGATATCCATGCGGATGGATGTATAAAATTTGAGCGCCCGTCCGCCGGTGGTGGTTTCCGGATTGCCAAACATAACGCCGATTTTTTCGCGCACCTGATTGATGAAAATGACCGCTGTGTTGGATTTGCTGACGGTACCGGTCAGTTTACGCAGGGCCTGGGACATAAGGCGCGCCTGCAGTCCCATGTGCGAATCCCCCATTTCGCCTTCGATTTCCGCTTTGGGCACCAACGCCGCCACCGAATCGATCACAACGATATCCAGCGCGCCGCTGCGCACCAGGGTCTCCACAATCTCCAAAGCCTGTTCACCGTTGTCGGGTTGGCTAACCAGCAGGTTAACGGTGTCCACGCCCAGCTTTTTGGCGTAGGTCGGGTCCAGGGCATGTTCCGCGTCCACAAAGGCTGCCAGGCCTCCCCGTTTTTGAGCCTCGGCCACACAGTGCAGGGCCAGGGTGGTTTTACCAGATGATTCCGGTCCGTAAATTTCCGTGATACGCCCGCGCGGGATACCGCCGATGCCCAGAGCGGCGTCGAGCGAAATGGAACCGGTAGGGATAACGTCCGCTTCCACGCGGATACGATCGCCCAGTTTCATGATCGATCCTTTTCCAAACTGGCGTTCAATCTGCGTAACGGCGATATCGATGGCTTTGTTTTTATCTATTTTGGGATCCATGGTATTCTCCGGAATAGTTGGGTATGGTCGTTATAAAAAAGAAAGCTAACGAACTATTTGTTCGGGCGCAAGGGAAAAGTGTGTACAATCGTATACTGCGGACATCTGTTTGTTAACCGGCTGCGGATCAGGTGGAAAGCCGGGGCCGTGGTCACCCACGGGGTGGGCTGTGTTTCCCGGATAAGCTGCTTGTCAACGGGCGCCGCCATGCGTTGTGGCATGCGCGCCAGGGTAATATGTGCTTTAAATGGCGTCATTGTCTTTTGCGGCAGATGACGGGTATATACACACCGGATGCGTCGAACCAGTTCGTGTAGCGAAGGACAATCACCAAGGCCGAGGTACAAAACCCGCGGGCGCCCGCGGGAAGGGAAAAAGTCAAAACGACCGGAGGAAATAGAAAAAGCAGGAAACGCGCTTAGTGCTTTTTCCCATTCGTATATAAGACGATCACGCAGATCGCGCGGTGTATCGCCTAAAAATAAAAGAGTCAGGTGCCGTTTGTCCGCGGTAACCCAACGTAAGCTATTTCCGTTAAGGAGGCAGCGAAGAGCGCGTGCGTCCTGTTCCATCCTGTTTAAAATCCGTTCCGGGAAGTAGATGGCCAGAAACAGGCGTTCGACAGACCTGTTTTTTTCAGACATCGTGCCCGTTAAGCAGACGACGCAGCATTTCCAGACCGCTGATGGCGCCGCGTAATTTGTTCAACCGTCGGTTATTGAGGCCGAAACGGAATTCACGTACGCTTTCATGGTCCTTAAGGCACGCGGCTATGTAACACAGGCCCACCGGTTTGTTTGGGGTGGCGCCGCCGGGGCCGGCGATGCCGGTTGTGGCGATGCTGCAATCCGACTGAAAGCGTTCCTGAACACCACGGGCCATCTCCAGGGCGGTTGCCGCGCTGACCGCGCCCGTTTCCCGTAGGGTATGGTCGGATACGGCCAGTAGCGCTTTTTTGGCGTCGTTACTATAAGCTACCACACCACCCAAAAAAACATCGGAAGCACCGGGAATATCGGTAATCTGATCCTGTATGAGACCGCCGGTGAACGATTCGGCCACGCTCAGCGTCATCTTGCGGTTGCGCAGCATTTCCAGCAACACATCATGCAGTTCCCTTTCTTCCTCCGTAAAGATGTATTTGTGCAGACTTTTACGTATGACCGCGATGAAGGCGTGCCACCGTTTCAGCGTTTGCGGTTCGTCGCCAATGAGGGTGAATCGTAAATCGACGCCCGTCTGCCGCGGCAGGAAGGAAAGTGGGAAGTCACTATGTTGCTTAACCACATCGCTGACGGCCTCATATAAGCGGGATTCGGCAATACCCGTTGTGCGCAACAAATGGGTATGGATGACAGGCCGATCAAAAAATTCCGTTAACATGGGCATCAGGCCGTCGGTGAACATCGCCTTCATTTCCGCGGGGACACCCGGGAAGAAGGCAAAAACGCGGTCGTTGCGGCTCATGACCAGACCCGGAGCGGTGCCCACGGGGTTGCTGATAACCCGGGCGCCACGCGGCGTCAGAATCTGCCCTTTGTTGATATCGGTCATTGGACGTTTACGCAGGGCAAAAAAACGTTTCAGGTCTTCCGCGGCACGGGCATTTTCTTCCAGCGGCGCGTTAAAAAAATCGGCGATACAGTTTTTGGTCATATCATCCGGAGTCGGCCCCAGTCCGCCTGTGGTGATGATAAGCCGCGCCCGTTCCTCAGCCGTTTGCCAGGCTTGTTTGATGGCATCGGGTTCATCGGCAATGGTGGTTACCCATTTAACGGCAATGCCGGCCTCACGCAGACGGGATGAGATAAAGGTGGCATTGGTGTTCACCGTATATCCGGCCAGAACTTCATTGCCAATGGTAATGATTTCCGCATATATGTTGCTCATGTGAGGAGCCCTCCGTAAGACAAAACCCACAAAATGATGGCCGTGTAAAAACCGGCCAGTAAATCATCCGCCACCACTCCGTATCCGCCGGGTAATTGTTGCAGGCGGTTAATGCCCAACGGTTTGAGAATGTCAAATATCCGAAAGAGTAAAAATCCGCTCAGCAGGATCATGACCGAGTCGTGACCGGTAAGGATAAATGCCATCCATTGTCCGGCCCATTCATCCATCACAATTTCGCCGGGGTCGCGTCCTTTTTTGCTTTCGATGAGAGGGGTTAACCAGACGGTCAACAGGGTGGCAAGCAGAATGCCGCTCCACAAAAAGATGTGGGCCGGTTGTATAAAGTAGAGCAGAGCCGTGGCGGCAAAGGAAGCCACGGTGCCGGGGAAAAGGGGGGCCAGTCCCAGCCCCAGAACGGAAGTAATAAGCCGCGCCAGGATAAAACCCGAACGGGTTGGTTTCAGGGGTTGAGCCATGGACGGGTGAGCCTCCGAAAAATTTCGATGAAATGGGAACGGTTGAACACCAGATAATGCACGCCGCTTAATGCCGTTAACAGGGTAACCAGTCCTGCGGACAGAATGGGAATACTGTAATAGTCCGCCCGGGTGTGGCTAAGGTGGATATCCGGCAGACCGGGAACGGCAAGGTAGATAATCATACCCAACACATAGCCCATTTGGGCAAATGTTTTCCATTTGGCAAAAGTACTGGTGATAATCGGTTTGCCATGATGCAGGGCATAGATACGCAAAGCGGTCACCAGTATATCGCGCACCACAATCACCACCACCATCCATGTATAAACATAATCACGGATGGCAAAAAGGGTCAGTGCCGAGGAGATAAGAATTTTGTCCGCGATCGGATCGAGGAATTGCCCCAGTCGAGTAGTCAGATTCCATTTGCGCGCCAGATATCCGTCGTACCAGTCGGTTAGGGAAGCCAGCAGAAAAATAACGGCGGCCACAAGCCGGTCTCCGGGCAGGGGAGACAGAAAGTAGCTGATAAAGGCGGGTGTCAGCGCAATCCGTATCAGAGTTAATGTATTAGGAAAATTAATGTGCATATTTACCTGTTGATCCGGGAAAAAGTGCGATCCGTTCCAAACGGGAAATTTGCGTAATAATTTAATCAGATGCCACCGCCGGGCCATCTTTTTTATTGTCGCGACATTGTCCGTCCCTCCGCATGGGGATGTCAGCATGGTTAAACAGCAAACAGGGGTGTTTGAGATGGTGTATTGCCGTGAAACAGGTGGTAGGCCGGGCTTGTGCAAAAAGGTTCAATTTCTTTTGTAATAATAAAATCAATGCTTTAAATTTGAAGATTATGACAAATTAATCTTTTTCCTGACAATGTCGATTGTTGCAAGGTTAAAAAATTTCAAATCCATAAACTAAGTTGTACATCAAGGAAAAATCACATGTCTGATTTTAAACTTAAAAAAGGCTTTGATATCAAGCTGGCCGGTGTGGCGGAAAAGCGCGTTGTTGAGCTGCCCGCCCCCAAAAAGGTAGCTATCAAGCCTCAGGATTTTCCGGGCCTCAAGGCAAAACTGGAGGTTAAGGAAGGGGATTCCGTCAAGTTGGGTACACCCTTGTTTCATGCCAAGGCGCATGAGGCCATGAAATTTGTATCCCCGGTGAGCGGAACCGTCAAGCAAATCAAACGTGGCGAGCGCCGCGCGTTGATGGAAATTGTAGTGGTAAGCGACGGTAAGCAGGAGAGCGTTTCCGTTGATCTGCCCGGTAAAGGCGCGGGCCGTGATGCCCTGGTTGCCGCCTTGCTGGCCGGAGGCGTCTGGCCGTTTATCATACGGCGCCCCTTTAGTAAAATTGCCCATCCGACCGAAACCCCGCGCGATATTTTTATTTCCGGAATGGATACCGGTCCGTTGGCGCCGGATATGGCTTTGGTGATGCAGGGCCTTGAAGAAGACTTTCAGGCCGGTTTGGACGCTCTGGCCCAATTAACCGACGGGAAGGTTTATCTTGGTATTGACGGGCGTAATCGCGATGCGGTGCCGGCTTTCAGTAACGCCAGCGGCGTGGAAAAACACTTTTTCAGCGGACCCCATCCGGCGGGTAACGTGGGTGTGCATATCCACCATATTAAACCGATCCGTTCCGGAGAAGTGGTGTGGACGGTCAAGCCCTATGGGGTTGCCATGATCGGACGGTTTCTTAAAACCGGTGTTTTTCCGACCGAACGGGTTGTGGCCGTGGCCGGCAGTTCGGTTAAGGAACCGGTGCATTACAAAACCCAAACCGGTGTTTCCGTGGAAGACTTGTTTGAACAAAACGGCGTGGTGGATGAAGAACCGCGTTATATTTCCGGCAATGTGCTCACCGGGAAACGCGTGCTGGCTAATGGTTTTGTAGGTTTTTATGATAATCTGCTGACGGTGATACCGGAAGGCCCCAGGGAGCGTAAATTGTTGGGCTGGTACCTGCCCGGCTTCAAGGTGCCGAGTCACTCCCGCACCTTCATGTCCCGCTGGTTCAATCCGTCGGGTCCCTACAAAGCCAACACGTTATTGAACGGCGGTCATCGCGCCATTGTCATGTCCGGGGATTACGAATCGGTCATGCCGATGGATATCTATCCGGTTTTCCTGGTGAAAAGCGTTCTGGCCAATGACTTTACGGAGATGGAAGGGCTGGGCATCCTGGAACTGGATGAAGAAGATGTGGCCCTGTGCAGCTATATTTGTCCTTCTAAAACCGACTTTGGCGGCATCATTCGTCAGGGATTGGATTTGATTGAAAAAGAAGGCTGATAAGACAGAAAATTGACACTTATTTGTAAGGTTCCACAATTAAAAGGAATGATACATTGAATTTTATAGAAAAGATGATGGAAAAGCAGCGTCCGCTCTTTGAAAAAGGAGGCAAGCTGGAGCGCTTTTATCCGCTGTTTGAAGCGGGTGAAACAATTTTGCTCTGGACGAATGAACGGACGAAGAAAGGGCCGCATATCCGTGACGGTCTGGATACCAAGCGGTTTATGATGACCGTGGTGGTGTCGTTGTTGCCTGTATTGATTTTTAGTATGTACAATGCCGGCTATCAGCATTTTAAGGCCATGGGCCAAACGGTGGCCTTTTCCGAAGCCTTTGCATACGGCGCTTTAAAAGTATTACCGTTGATTCTGGTTTCCTACGCCGTGGGCGGCTTATGGGAAGTTGTGTTTGCCATTGTACGTAAGCACGAAGTAAACGAAGGCTTTTTAGTGACCGGTTTACTGTTTCCGTTGACCCTACCCGTAACCATGCCTTTATGGCAGGCAGCAATCGGCATCACCTTTGGTGTGGTGATAGGCAAGGAAGTGTTTGGCGGCACGGGTATGAACATTCTTAACCCGGCGTTAACCGGCCGCGCCTTTTTGTTTTTTGCTTACCCGGGCAAAATATCCGGTGATTCGGTTTGGATTGCACTGGACGGGATTAAGGAAAAACTGGTGGACGGATTTTCCGGCGCCACGCCCCTGTTGGTCGCTTCCGGCGCCGGCAACCCCGAAACCGCTGTCCACGCCATACACACACACGGTTTCACCTTTCAGGATATGTTTTACGGTTTGATTCCCGGCAGCCTGGGAGAAACCTCCACGCTGATGATCCTGATCGGCGCCGCAATATTAATCCTTACCGGAGTGGGCAGTTGGCGTATCATGCTTTCCACCGTGTTGGGCGGCTTGTTCATGGGCTGGTTGTTTAATGTGCTGGCCGGACCGTCTAATTCGCCGATCATGTCCCTGCCGGCGTATTATCATCTGGTTATGGGCGGTTTTGCTTTTGGCGCGGTGTTCATGGCCACCGATCCGGTTTCCGCCGCGCAAACCAATACCGGTAAATATATTTACGGATTTTTAATCGGATTGCTGGCGGTTCTGATACGTACCGTCAACCCCGCCTATCCGGAAGGGATGATGCTGGCAATCTTGTTTATGAATGTCTTCTCACCGCTGATCGATTATTATGTGGTGCGGGCCAATATCAAAAGGAGGTTAAGCCGTGCATAGTAACGCTCAAACATTTCGTTTCGCGTTGATCATAACGCTTACATGCAGTTTGCTGCTGGCCGGCGCCGCCACCCTGCTCAAACCCCGCCAGCAGGAAAATATCAAACTGGATATCAAGAAAAATATCCTGAAAAGCGTCGGTCTTGTGGATGCCGATAAAGATTATAAGCGCCAGGAAATTCAGGATATGTACGCCAAATATATCCGGGCGCTGGTGATTGACGAACAAGGCAATGTTGTGGAAGGCAAAACGCCGGATCAGATTGACCCCAAAACCGAAGGCAATCTTCATCCGATTTATGAATACATGGACGGCGATGCCATTAAAGCTTATATCATACCTATTTCCGGAAAAGGGCTGTGGTCCACCATTTACGGTTATCTGGCCGTGGAACCGGACGGACAAACCGTTGCCGGTATAACCTTTTACCAGCATGGTGAAACACCCGGTTTGGGCGGTGAAATTTCCACTAAGTGGTTTCAGGATAATTTCAAGGGGAAAAGTTTTGTTGATCCGAATGGTCAACTGGTTTCCATTACCATTGTAAAAGGCAGGGTCGCCGATAAAATCCCCGAAGGGGAACGCTATCATTATGTGGACGGGATCAGCGGCGCCACATTGACGGGTCGTGGTGTTACCCGCTTTTTGAAGCAAAATCTTTCCACTTATGACGTATTCTTTAAAAAATTACGTGAACAAAAAGAAGGAGTGATTCATGGCTGATCAAACAGTAGCCGCTCCGGCAAAGAAGAAGGAAGGCTTGTTCTCCAAAAAGAACATGAAAGTCTTAACCAATCCCTTAAGCGATAACAATCCGATCACCTTTCAGGTGCTGGGGATTTGTTCCTCGCTTGCCGTAACGGTACAAATGAAAACCGCGTTGGTGATGGCATTGGCGGTAACGGCCGTGGTCGCTTTTTCCAATGTGATTATTTCCATGTTGCGTAAATACATTCCCTCCAAAATCCGGATTATTGTGGAGCTGGCCGTGATTGCCACGCTGGTGATTCTGGTGGATCAAATGCTGAAAGCCTATCTGTTCAACATTTCCAAGCAGTTAAGTGTTTTCGTGGGTTTGATAATTACCAACTGTATCATCATGGGCCGTGCGGAAGCCTTTGCCCTGCAAAATTCTCCCTGGCCCTCTTTTCTGGACGGCGTGGGTAACGGTCTGGGGTACGGTTGGATTTTAATGACCGTGGCCACCGTGCGTGAGATACTGGGCAGCGGTAGCTTCCTGGGTTTTAAAATTGTTCCGCAAGCGTTGTATAATGCCGGATATGAAAACATGGGCCTTATGCTTTTGGCTCCCGGAGCATTCATCATTCTCGGACTGCTTGTCTGGGTTCAACGCACCATTACCAAAACCGTGCATGAATAGGGAGAGCTGACATGTTAGAGCATTATCTAAGTTTATTTGTAAAATCGGTTTTTGTTGAGAACATCCTGCTGGCTTTCTTTTTGGGGATGTGTTCCTTTTTGGCGGTATCCAAAAAAGTGGAAACATCCGTGGGATTGGGCATGGCGGTGATTTTTGTAATGACCATAACCACACCCGCCAACTGGTTTGTTCGTACATATTTGTTAAAAGAAGGCGCCCTGAGCTGGATTTCACCCATGTTTGCCAATGTGGACCTGGATTTCCTCGGGTTCGTCTCCTATATCGCCGTTATTGCCGCCATGGTACAATTGGTGGAAATGGTTCTGGACAGATACTCGCCCAAGCTGTACACGGCTTTGGGTATCTTTTTGCCGTTGATCGCCGTTAACTGTGCCATTTTGGGCGCTTCATTGTTTATGGTGGAACGCAATTACAATTTCGGTGAATCGGTTGTATTTGGCGTGGGCTCGGGTATCGGTTGGGCATTGGCCATTATCGCCATGTCCGCCATCCGTCATAAATTGCGTTATTCCAATATCCCCGCCGGTTTACGCGGCCTTGGAATTACTATGCTTATGACCGGTCTCATGTCCATGGCATTTATGATTTTTTCAGGTATTCAATTATAATCGGAGTGTAACATGCCTGTAATAGGAATTTTAGCGCTTAGCGCCGGCGTTTTCACCGCAACCATCATGGTATTGGTGGGTGCGCTTTCCTACGCCGAGTCTAAGCTGGTTCAAAAAGGAAAAGTGAAACTGCTCATTAATGATGATGAGGAAAAATCACCCGAGGTGGAAGCCGGTTCCAATCTGTTGGCCACTCTGGCCAATCAGGGCATTTTCCTGCCCTCTGCCTGCGGTGGTCAGGGAACCTGTGCCATGTGTAAGTGTCAGGTACTGGAAGGGGGCGGTGATGTGCTGCCCACCGAAGAAGGTCAGTTGACCCGCGGGGAAATTAAGGAGCACACCCGTTTGGCCTGTCAGGTGAAAGTAAAACAGGATATGAAAATTCATATTCCCGAAGAGATTTTCAATATCCAGAAATTTGAATGTACCGTCCGCTCCAACAACAATGTGGCCACCTTTATCAAAGAGCTGGTTCTGGAACTGCCGGCGGATCAACATCTTAATTTTAAGGCCGGTGGCTATATCCAGATTTATATACCGCCTTATAACATCTCTTTTAAGGACTTTGATATTGAAGAACAGTACCGCGGAGACTGGGATAAATATAAGTTGTGGGATCTGAAGGCATCGAATGATGAAGAAGTTTTCCGAGCCTACTCCATGGCTAACCATCCGGCGGAAGGCGACATTGTAATGCTGAACGTACGGATCGCCACACCGCCTCCGGGCACGGATTTCCCTCCGGGAATTTCATCATCTTATATCTTTAACCTTAAACCGGGTGATAAAGTGACCGTCAGCGGCCCTTACGGGGAATTTTTTATAAAGGATACGGACAGGGAAATGGTTTACATCGGTGGCGGTGCCGGTATGGCGCCCATGCGCAGCCATATTTTCCATCTTTTCCATACCCTAAAAACAAACCGCAAGGTTACCTTCTTCTACGGGGCGCGTTCCAAAAGGGAAATGTTCTATGAAGAAGATTTTAGAAAAATTGAAAAGGAATTCCCCAATTTTAAATTCGTTGTGGCCCTTTCCGATCCCCTGCCGGAAGATAACTGGGACGGTCCGGTGGGCTTTATACACCAGGTTGTTCACGATGAATACCTCAGTAAACATGAGGCGCCGGAAGAGATCGAGTATTATCTCTGCGGACCGCCCATGATGCTCAGCGCCGTGCAAAACATGTTGTATAATCTCGGCGTGGAAAAAGAAATGATCGCTTTTGATGAATTCTAAAAAAAAGGCAGGTTTATCCTGCCTTTTTTTATTTATAGCACTGTATGGCAAAAATTATCCGTGCACCGCTTTCGACTCAGGATTCAAACTATTTGGCCAAAGATAAGCTTTCCCTTCAGCATGGCATGATGTGAGAAATGATCCTGCTTAACCGAATCCATGAAAAGTCTGCCTGCCTTATCCTTATTATATATGCAGAATTTGATAAACATATTTATGTGATGAATGGACATTTAGTCCGAATAACAACCTATCTGTATGGAGATGCGGCCAACAAAAAAAGGCGATCGTCCGAAGCGGGTTCCGGAAAAACAATCCCGGCGATAAATTTGTAATAGCTATATTTTGTTACAAATGGTTTTAACGACTCCAGCCAAAATCCTGGCCCAAAAATGTGTACAGTTGTTCATTGTGGGATTTAAAAAAATCAACCAATATCTCACGGGTTTCCTGATCCAGATCCATTTTAGGACCTGAATTTTTTACCGGAGTCATCACAGGCTCATATTCAGGCAAGCCTAAAAATTGATATATATCCCTAACCACGGAAAGTGTGTCTTTAAAGAAAGCATTGGCATTTACCACCTTTATGTTTTCCCTGGGGTAATATTTGTACAAATGACGTAAAAAAGGTAAATACATGCTGCCCTGAATGTATCCGCCAACGGGTGTTCCGGAAAGGGATGTGCCTGCGCCGGCTCCTTGTTTTAACAATTCAATTTCCAGACGTATAATTTCCGGAAACCCCGGTGCATTTTGCCAAAGGGGGTCGTTTTTTACACGTTTTAAAGCCAGCTGATCCCAGCGCCAATGAGAAAAAACACGTTCCGCGGGGTCTCTTAGTATAACGATTATTTTGGCCCTGGATGATACACGGTGTGCAAAATGCGGAAATAAAATACCCGGGACCACCGGTGAACAAAAGCCGGTAATCATGCCCGGTTTGATGGACGATTTTCTGGGGAACTGGGCCAGGATCAATCGCAGCATTGGTGTTTTGCTGATGTTCAATTCCTTGGTAAGTGGCAGGGCAACCGCGGGGTGCTGCATAATATAATCGGTCAGTAGTGTGGTGCCTGAACGTACCGGGCCAATACAGGCAAAATCGGGTACGGCTCTTTGCCCTGGCTGTATTGCACGAAAGAGTACCCGCCATAAAGGGGGCGGCATAAAATAATAGGGTAAAAAATGGCGCCGCGCTTTATAAACGCTTTTTAATAAAAGGTTTCTTGTTTTTAGAATTTTCATATCCGTGTAACTGGCTTTTTCTATTATCCTGAGTTTTTTACGATGAGCTTTGTCGATGGGTGTCATTTGATATCCGCTTTAGATGAACATGTTTTGTAAGTAAAGATATACACTACAAAAAAATCCATATCTGCTTGTGATATTTTTCATAATTTGGTCTTTGATTTGCTGTTTTTTAGATAATGAAACTGCCAAATGTTAAGATTAACCCGTCGTACCTATTCCAATTTTCAACATATTTTGGACATACTTTTAAAAGTAGAATATAAAG
>RFFS01000145.1 GCA_003696775.1 Calditrichota bacterium | reverse complement strand
GTTTTATTAAGCGATGAAGGAACAATAACCAAAGCCTTTTATCCTCCGAATCCGGTTTTAACGGGGATGTCACCGGTTCCGGGTATGCCGGGTCCGACTTTCATTCTATACCCTAATTACCCCAACCCTTTCAATCCGGAAACGGTTATTCGTTATAATCTGTCCCGCTCCATGGACATTTCCCTATCCGTATATGATATATCCGGACGTCGGATTGCCCGGTTAATACATGCGCGCCAAAGCGCCGGTACCCACAGTATTCGGTTTAACGCGACTTCCATCGCATCGGGGATATATCTTTATACCTTAAACGGGGCTGGCATGCAAAGCAGTCGCACCATGCTGGTAATGAAGTGATACCAATAAAAAAGCCGCTCCGGTGTTTCGAAGCGGCTCCAATAATTATTCCTTTGCGGCGGTGTTAACTTTAAACAAAAACCACATGGGGCAAAAATTCATCAACGCCGTCCCGATGGGAATGATGGCCAAAAGCCCCCACCAGCTTTGCGCGTAAACACCCCAGGCCGCAAGGACGATACCTATAATATAGCGGATAATTTTATCTGCTCCACCTACATTCTTTATCATAACGCCTCCTTTTGTTAAAACGTTTGCGATAAATATAGCCAAACAGAATTCCGCTGTCAGTAACCTGAGTTACATTGTCTTATACGTTGCCAGCAGCTTTTGCCATTGCTCTTCATTTAAAACGGATCGGATGAAATCACGACACCTGGTTTTGGCCTGTACCATTTGTTTTTCGAGTGTGTTTTTTTCATCCACCAAAGAAAGTATTTGTTCCGCCGGGGCGCCCTGTATGCTGGCATCAAAAACAGCCTTTTTCTTATTTTTAATTTCCATCATCAACTTTTCCATCTTAGGCTGGTGTTCGGTGCGCCATTTTTCCAGTTGGGCGTTTTGATCATCGGTTAAATTTAATAAATCGCCTTGCATTTTCACCACACGCATGTAATGGGGTACAAGAGATTGCTTCATTCCCATCTTTTTTCCGGTCATTTTATGCATTTTACCATGCATGGGCCCTTTACCCTGCATCATGCCGGGACGTTTATGTCCCGGTCCCTGTTGGGCATATGACGGAACGGAAACAAAGAAAATCAGGCTTAAAACAAACATGAACGTACGCATATCTCTCTCCTTAAAAATATTAGGGTTATTTTTACTTAGAGAGTCATATGGAACATTCGTTACAATAAATCCGGAAATGAGAATCGGTTCAGGAATTTTCCATGAGGGCATACAGGGCTTTAATTTCTTCCGGCCAACGCGCGGGTTCAGGGGTTTCAAGGATCATGGGAATATCTTCCATGCGCGGATCATTCATAATCATGCGAAATGCCGGCCACCCCATGTGTCCTTCGCCCAATGAGGCATGGCGATCCACGCGGCTGCCCATTTCCTTTTTGGAATCATTCAGATGCAGCGCTTTCAGATAATCCCGTCCAACCACTTCGTCAAAGGTACGCCAGGTCTGCGCGTAACCCTGCGCACTAACCAGGTCGTAACCGGCGGCAAAAGCGTGGCAGGTATCGATGCACACGCCGATGCGTGTTTTATCCTCAACGCCTTCGATAATACGCGCCAGAAGTTCAAACCGATACCCCACATTGCTGCCCTGCCCCGCGGTGTTTTCTATTAAAAGCGTAACCCCCTGTGTTTCACTTAATATAAGGTTCAGACTTTCCGATATGGTCGCCAGACATGCCGCCTCGCTTATTTTTTTTAGATGACTACCAGGATGAAAATTGATACGCTTTATCCCCAATTGCATGCAGCGTTTCACTTCTTCCAGAAAGGAACGTCGGGATTTTTCCAGTCCTTCGGGGTCCGGACTGCCTAAATTTATCAGATAACTGTCGTGAGGCAAAACAAAGTTCATATCATAGTCATATTCGCTACATTTCCGTTTAAATGCCTCGATACGTGCTGGGCTTAAGGGTTTGGCAAACCATTGGCGTTGATTTTTTACAAATAAGGCAAAGGCGCGCGCACCGATGGCCCGGGCATTCTCCGGTGCGTTTTCCACGCCGCCTGCCGCGCTGACATGAGCGCCAACGTATTTCATGAAAGACCTCCTTTAGTTTGCTACAAGGGCCGCGCTTAAAAAGGCCGTGATACGTCGTATAACTTTTACGTCACGCAAAATACGATGGTGACCCAGATTTTCCGTGGTGTATATCCCGGCGCGTGACCAGTGATCTTTTAGAATCAATGCCTGGTGATACGGCACTTCCCTGTCATTTTGATCATGGATAATGATGCCATCCACATCCGTTTGTTCCATCGCCCAGGCCAGGGAAAACTGTTGTGCCGTACGTTGCGTAAAACGCAGCGTAAAATTTTCCAAAAATTCTCGGGTGCGTTGATTGGCACCTATCATTTGAACATAATTTTCGATAATAAATTGCCAGGTCGCCGGCGAACCTATGGTAACCAGACGCGGCACTTTCATCCCCTCCTGAATGGCAAAGCCGCCGGCAATGCCACCAAGCGAGTGGCCCACTATCGCCTGAAAAGGACCGTAAAGCGCATCCATTTTACGAATCAGCCATAAAAATTCCAGCATGCTGGCATGACGCCCGGGCGAATCCCCATGCCCGAAGGCATCAAAGCTGTAAACGGAAAAGCCTTCATTGATCAGTTTTTCGGCCAGGGTAACAAACTGACTGGCGCGGCCGCTCCAACCGTGCACCAACAAGATATGCGGGCCGCTTCCGCCATGATAAACGGTAAAGTAATTTTTGTCCGTATCATCGTTAAAACGATGGGTTAATGTTTTACCTCGGGCATAAGCCACGTCATACAATTGTTCCCTTTGAAAAGAAACGGCCACCCGCTCCCGGTTCATAAAGGTAAAGAACTGTTGCTCGCGATCGGGTCGTTTATATCGGATGGGTGTGGTAAAAAGTTGGAGGGCCAGTCGGGCGGCCCAATCCGGCGTGATCCCTTGCAGGATTCGGAATATATATGGTATGAGGGTTGACATGGCAGTCCTTAACGCAAATTGTCATTTAAACGAATGCACTAAATTACACCATGAGTGTTTAGGACAAAAAGATTTTTCAGGATTGATGAAAAAGCGGGTCGGTATGGACCAGATCGACAAATGTAACAAATAGCTCCGGGTCCCATTTATTGCGGCCGGTTTCCGCTTCTATGATGCGCAAAGCCTTTTCACGGGTCATGGCCGGGCGATAGGAACGGGAAGTGGTCAGGGCATCATAACAATCCACCAGACCCATGATGCGCGCATTCAATGGAATCTGATCGCCGCATAAACCTTCGGGATAGCCGCTGCCGTCTATTTTTTCATGATGATATAAAATGATGGGCAGGATCGGTTTCAGGCTTTTTAACGGCGCGCAAATCCGTTCGCCGATGGTGGTATGGGTTTTGATAATTTCATACTCTTCATCGGTTAACGGCCCCTTTTTTTGCAGGATATTATCGGCTATGGCGATTTTACCGATGTCATGTAACAAACCGCCACGACGCAGCATCACCAGTTCATTGGCTGTTAAATTGATTTTTTTACCAAGACTCACCGACATACGGGATAAGCGTTCACAATGTCCTTCCGTGTATTTATCCTTGGCTTCCACTGTCCGGGCCAGGGAAAAAATGATCTGTTCGGCATGTTCCAGTTCGTTGACATAGGTGCGTAATTTTAAAAGATTGCTGACCCGCAGTCGCAGTTCGATGATATTAAACGGTTTGGAAATAAAATCATCAACACCCACTTCGTAACCTTTAAGACGTTGTTCCTGCCCGTCAAGCGCGGTTAACATAATGATGGGAATCAGGCGGGTATGGGGATTGGATTTAATTACTTCGGCAACTTCATATCCGTTCATGCCGGGCATCATAACATCCAGTAAAATCAGGTCGGGTTCCACTTCGCGCACCATGTTCAGGGCTTCCTGGCCGTTATATGCCTTGTATATCTGATAATTATAATCTTCGAGTATATTCTCTAAGGTGACGATATTATCGGGTGAATCATCGACGATCAGAATCCGGGCGGAATCGACGGAGACGATATTGGAAGTTACATTTTGAAAACTCAAGGTCATATCCTGTTTATTTAACCTGCCAGGTATTGCCGGCATGTAATAATTTCTTTAAATCGCCTTGTCCCTTCGTTTTCTTAACCTCTTCAATCTGTTTGGTCAGTAATGTGTCATAGGTTTCCACATCCCTTTTTCTGAACACGCCGAGAGGCAGTGGCCGTTCATCCAGGCCGTCCATATCGGCCAGGGCAATTGCCCGCGCATCGCTGATGGTTTCGGGTTGATGAACCTCGGCATGGTCGGCGTCTTTTTCCCGCCACTCTTTTACTGAAAAGCGATCGTCCTCCCACACCAGTTGTTTTTCATGCTCTCTTCCAAAACGATAGGCATCGTCATTGTTCATATATAACACATGGTCAAATTTGGTTTTAACATTGGTAAAGCGTTCAAAGGCCCCGTCGTTGAAAATGTTGCAATTCTGATATATTTCCACGAACGAAGTGCCGTTATATTGCGCCGCCTCCAGCAAAACCGCTTCAAGATGTTTGGGGTCTCTGTCCACACTACGCGCGACAAAACCGGCGCCGGCCGCCAGAGCCAGTTTAACGGGGTTAAAGGGTTCTTCAAGGGAACCATAGGGTGACGATTTGGTGATTTTGCCCCGTTCCGAGGTGGGCGAATACTGTCCTTTGGTCAGACCGTATATCCGATTATTGAAAAGCAGCACAGTTACATCGATATTCCGGCGGCACAGATGAATAAAATGATTCCCGCCAATACTCAGGGCGTCGCCATCACCGGTGATAATAAAAACGGTCAGATCGGGATTTGCCAGTTTGATGCCGGAGGCCAAAGCCGGCGCGCGTCCGTGAATACCATGCAGACCATATGTGTCCACATAATACGGAAAACGACTGGAACAGCCAATTCCGGACACAAAGACGATGTTTTCCTTTTTCACGCCCAGCTCCGGCAAAATACGTTTCATCTGCGCCAGAATGGAATAATCGCCACAGCCCGGACACCAGCGTACTTCCTGATCGCTGCTAAAATCTTCACGAGTATATTTATGTTCTTTTTGTGCAAGCGTTTCAATCATAAAGGCCACTTTCCTTTAAAGATACGTTAAAATGGTTTCCACCAGTTCGCCGGTTTGCAAAGGCAGGCCGCGCACCTTGTTAAATCCTTTGGCGTCCACCAGATAGCGATCCCGAATGATCCGGATCAACTGACCGGCATTGATTTCGGGAATCAGTATATGTTTAAAATTGTGAATGACGTCATCTAAAACATCCGGTAAGGGATTTAGCCAGCGCAGATGCAGCCAGGAAAAGGTTTTACCTTCACGAGCCAGCGTATCACGGGCGCTGAAAACCGAGCCATAGGTGCTGCCCCAGCTAATGACCAGCAAGGGCCCTTCGGCATCGCCCTGCAGTTCGGGCCGCGGGATGTGTCCGGCTACGCGCTTTATTTTTTCGGCGCGCAGGTGCACCATCATATCGTGATTATCGGGATCGTATGTAACATTGCCGGTAATATTTTCCTTTTCCAGTCCGCCCAAACGATGTTCCAGGCCTTCCGTACCCGGAATGGCCATCTTCCGGGACAACGTTTCCGGATCGCGGGCATAGGGTTGATATTCCTGACCGGCGGATGCCACGGGTACATCAATTTTGGGTATGGTATCGGGATCGGGGATCAACCAGGGTTCGGCGCCGTTTGCCAGATAACCGTCCGTTAGCAACATCACCGGTGTGGTAAAGGTCAGCGCCACGCGCGCGGCTTCCAATGCGGCAACAAAGCAATCCGCCGGGCTTTGCGCGGCAACAATTGGTACGGGCGCTTCTCCGTTACGTCCGTAAAAGGCCTGCAATAAATCCGATTGTTCCGTTTTTGTCGGCAAACCGGTGGAGGGCCCGCCACGTTGCACATCCACCACCACAAGGGGTAATTCCGTCATCACGGCATATCCCAAAAACTCGGTTTTCAGGGCAATGCCCGGGCCGCTGGAAGCGGTAACCCCCAGGGCGCCGGCAAACGAAGCGCCGATAGCCGCCCCTACACCGGCGATTTCATCTTCCGCCTGAAAGGTTTTAACATCAAAATGCCGATACCGGGACAAATAATGTAAAATGTCTGAAGCGGGCGTAATGGGATAGCCGCCCATAAACAATTGACGTCCACTCTTTTCCGCCGCGGTAATCAGACCGAGAACCAGCGCTTCGTTTCCGGTAATATTACGATAGAGCCCGGGTTGACTTTTGGCTTCCAGGACACAATAACTGGTGGTGAAAATCTCCGTGGACAGGGCGTAATTATACCCGGCATTCAGAGCTTTTTTGTTGGCCTCCGCCACATTCGGTTTGGTTTTAAATTTTTCATCAATCCATTGCAGGGTTACATCCAGCGGACGGCTGAACATCCAATAGGTGATACCGAGGGCAAAAAAATTCTTGCAACGGTCTTTATCCCTGACACCGAGCGGGACTTCCACCAATGCCTGCTTGGTCAGTGTGGTAACGGGTACTGCGAAGAGCTGATAACCGGCAAGCGTATCATCTTCCAACGGATTTTCCGTGTAACCGGCCAGTTTCAGATTACGTGCGCTGAAGGCGTCGGAATTGGCGATGATGATACCGTTGTTTTTTAGATGCCTCAGGTTCACTTTAAGGGCGGCAGGGTTCATGGCAACCAACACATCCACCTGATCACCCGGCGTATGTATTTCGCGACTGCTGAATTGCAATTGAAATCCGGAAACACCGAACAAGGTGCCGGCGGGCGCCCGGATTTCAGCCGGATAGTCGGGTAAGGTGGACAGATCGTTACCCACCAGGGCCGATGTATTGCTGAACTGGGTACCGGTTAATTGCATACCGTCGCCGGAATCGCCGGCAAACCGGATCGTCACCTGTTCCAGGTGTTTACAATTTTCCATGAAAGGCTCTTTCCTGGTTATTCCGCTAATTTACGGGTTAAAATTTCATTAACGCGTTTGGGGTCGGCCTTGCCTTTGGACAGGCGCATAACGCTGCCCACAAAAAAACCGATCACATTTTTCCGGCCGTTTTTGTAACTTGCCACCTCTTCAGGATGGTCGGCCAAAACCTTGCTTACCATTTCTTCCAGCGCGCCACTGTCGGATACCTGTCTCAACCCAAGTTGATCGATCAGTTCCGCCACCGGCTCCTTACGCGTGCGCAGGGCTTCAAACACCATTTTGGCGGCGCTTTGACTTATATCCCCCTGTTCGATGGCCCTAATCAGATCGGCCAGTTTTTCCGCCGTTACAGGCAAACGGGATAATCCCAGATTCAACTCGTTGCTCAAACGCATCACTTCTCCCATCACCCAGTTAGCGGTGCGTTTGGGGGTATTGGTTTTAATAACCGCTTCTTCAAAATAATCGGCGGTTTCACGGGAGGTGGTCAAAACTTCGGCATCGTAAGCCGGCAGGCCGTATTCTTTTTCAAATCGTTCCCGGCGTTCATCCGGTAATTCAGGCATATCGGCGCGCACTTTCGCCAGCCAGGTATCATCAATGACTACCGGCACCAGGTCCGGATCGGGAAAATAACGATAATCGTGGGCATCTTCCTTTCCGCGCATGGTACGGGCTTCATTTTTGGCCGGGTCCCACAATAAAGTTTCCTGAACAATTTCCCCGCCGTCTTCCAAAACATCTATTTGACGTTTGATTTCATAATCGATGGCTTTTTCCACATTCTTGATGGAATTCATGTTTTTAAGTTCGGTTTTAACTCCAAGGCTCTCCTGACCGACGGGGCGAATGCTCACGTTGGCGTCACAGCGCAGACTGCCCTCTTCCATATTGCCATCACAAATACCAAGATAGCGCACCAACTGGCGTATTTTGGTCAAATAGGCGGCGGCCTCGTCGGCACTGCGCATATCCGGTTCGGAAACGATTTCGATCAACGGTACCCCGCATCGATTCAAATCCACAAGCGATTCCGAACGGTTGACAAAGGATTCGTCATGGATCGATTTCCCGGCGTCCTCTTCCATGTGAATGCGGGTAATGCCGATTTGTTTGTATTGTCCGTCAACCGAAATGTTCAAATGGCCGTGTTCACAAATGGGTAATTCGAATTGGGATATCTGATAACCCTTGGGTAAATCGGCATAAAAGTAGTTTTTACGGGCAAACTGATTGGTCATATTAATCCGGGAACGGGTGGCCAGGCCCATCTTCAGGGCAAAACTCACCACTTGCTCATTTAGAACCGGCAAGGCGCCGGGCAGAGCCAGACACACCGGACACACCTGTGTGTTGGGTGCCGCGCCAAAAGCGGTGGAGCAGGAACAGAATATCTTGCTTTGCGTGGCCAGTTGGGCGTGGATTTCCAATCCGATAACGGCTTCGTACTGCATAAAAATCAGGTCAGGTTTAATGAATGGATAAATTGAGCGGCGTTTAACAGTTTTTGTTCGTTAAACGGTGCGGCCTGCAACTGCATACCATACGGTAAACCATTGCTGGTACCGGCCGGAACACTTATGGCAGGAATACCGGCCAGATTGGCGGAAACAGTATAGATATCCTGCAGATACATGGCCAGAGGATCGTCCGCCTTTTCTCCCAGGGCAAAAGCCGGCGTGGGCGTTGTGGGCGATACGATCAAATCACAGTGTTCAAAAGCGTTGTCGAAATCTTCCTTTAATTTCCGACGCACCTGCAGCGCTTTGCGGTAATAAGCGTCGTAATACCCCGCGGAAAGAACATACGTTCCCAGCATGATACGCCGTCTGACTTCTTCACCGAAGCCCACGGCACGCGTCTGGGCATACATCTCGTTCAGGTCGCCGGGGTCTTCCGCCCGAAAGCCGTATCGTACACCATCAAACCGGGCCAGATTGGAAGAGGCCTCGGCTGTGGCGATGATGTAATAAATGGCGATAGCGTATTCGGTCATGGGCAGGGCGATTTCACGAACACGGGCGCCGGCTTCCCGCATCTTATCAATCAGCGAACGTACACCGTTTCGGATGTCGCCATCCAGGCCATCCTGAAAATATTCTTCCGGAATGCCGAGGGTGATGTCCTTCATGGATGGATTAAGACGGGCATGGTAATCGGGCACGTCTTCATCGGCGCAGGTGCTGTCCCGTTTATCCGCGCCGGCAATAACCGCCAGCGTCTGCGCCGCGACCGACGGGGTGCGGCTAAAAACACCGATCTGATCCAGAGAGGAGGCAAAGGCCACCAATCCGTAACGGGATACGCGGCCATAACCGGGCTTGAGGCCGATGGTGCCGGTAAACGATGCCGGCTGACGAATGCTGCCGCCGGTATCACTGCCCAGGGCGGCGTCACACATTCCCGCTGCCACCGCCACGGCGGAACCACCACTGCTGCCTCCGGGCACCCGCCCGGTATCGTGAGGGTTCTTCACCGCTCCGAAGTAAGAATTCTCGTTGGAGGAGCCCATGGCAAATTCATCCAGATTGGTTTTGCCGATGATGATGGCATCCTCGGCCAATAGGCGTTCAATGACGGTTGCCGCGTATGGGCTGATGTAATTTTCCAGCATCTTACTGCCGCAGGTCAGTGTGGCGTCCTTTACGGCGATGTTATCCTTCACCGCGATGACCATGCCGGCCAGCTTGCCCGTTTGGGTGCCTTGACGGATTTTGTCATCCAGAGTATCGGCCTGTTTCAAAGCCGACCCGGCAAAAACATGTATAAAGGCATTGAGGGATTTGTGCTGTTCTATTTGCTTTAAATAAGCTTCCACGCGTGAACGGACGGAAACGTGCTCCGCCCGGATCGCTTCAGGATTGTAATCTAAGGGATGGGTCACTCAGCTTATTCCCCTTTGGTATTGTCCGATTTGTTTTCGCTTCCGCTCTTTTTACCGGGCGCCGGTTTATCTTCCAAAGCTCCGGAAATATCCAGTTCTTCCTGGATTTCCTGAGAGGCGCGTTTGAATTCGTTGATCCCCCGCCCCAGACCGCGGGCCAGTTCCGGAAGTTTTTTAGATCCGAAAACCAGCAAGATGATGAATAAGATAACAATGAGTTCGGTTGTTCCTATACCAAACATGGTATTTTTCCCTTTATTCTGTGGATGTGATTTTATGTTTTTTTTGTTTTCGGGTACTTATTTCAAACAAAGAGACCGCCATGCCGCTTATGATATACAAAAACATCAGCGGAAACAAGACGGCATAGGGATAGATGATCAATAAAATCCCGGCCATCAATAGCAGTACAATGAGCAGTTTTTGGCTTATACCGCCGCGGAAAGTCAAAGGTGGAAAAACTTCATAACGCACATTGCTAACCATAAGCAGGGAGACTAGTACGGTTACCGCCAGCAAGCCGCGTGGGAAGACGGCATCATCAAAAAAATAATGCATGAACATAATATAGCCGACGAGAGTAAACGCCGCCGCCGGAATGGGCAAGCCGCGAAAATGGGTTTTATTATACCCGCTGAGTTGCACATTAAAACGCGCCAGACGGATGCTGCCAAACAACAACGGGAAAAAGCTGAGCAGAAAACCGATGTTGTCGAGATGCTTGAAATAAAATTCATAGATCAGGATTGAAGGGGCCGCGCCAAACGATACCACATCGGCCAGTGAATCATATTCCACGCCGAACTTACTGGCGGAATTGGTGATACGCGCCACTTTTCCGTCAATGGCATCCAGAAAACCGGCCAGCACAATCATCCAGGAAGCAAAGATGAGATCACCTTTGTCTATGGCATATAACATGGCCAGAAAACCACCCAGCATATTGCCCACGGTAAAAAAGTTAGGGACAATGGAACGGGAAATACGTATCACTTGAATTCTCCAATCACCGTGGCGCCACAACGGACTTTTTGTTTTAAACGCACGTTCACTTTCACATCAAGCGGAAAAAACATATCGATGCGTGAACCGTAGCGTATAAGCCCCATCCTTTCTCCGGCCCGCACTTTATCACCGACCTTGCTGTAATAAATGATACGCCGGGCAATCAGGCCGGCTATCTGCTTAAACAGCACGCGGCCATGGGGTGTTTTTACACCTACGATGGATTGTTCATTGTGGTCCGAGGCGTCATCGGCAAAAGCGGCCAAAAACTTTCCGGGTTTATAATCCACAAAATCCACTTCTCCGGCAACAGGCATGCGGTTGACATGCACATCGAAGACCGAAAGGAAAATAGATATTTTGCGTACTTTTTCTTTAAAATAAAGCGGTTCATCCACTTCTTCGATTTTGACCACATGACCGTCGGCGGGGGAAATAATCAACTTATCCCCTTCGGGCACGGGACGCACCGGGTCACGAAAAAAGAAAAAATGAAAAAGTGTCAGAGCCAGCAGCACACCGGTGGCAATCTCCCACGCTGGTGAGTCCGTAATCCAGGCGGCCGCGGCACAGACAACGGCTATAAGCGCCGTAACCGCGATAATAGGGTATCCTTCTTTTGCTATCATGCGTTTCCTTTTGTTAGAGCCTTGGTGGATATTAACCGCAAATACGGATCAGAGCAAGCCCGTTTTCCTAAAAATATAGTCGATGTTTTTTAGCTTGCTTTCCAGTCCGCACAATGCGTCTATTTCCTCAGCGGAAAGCAGGTTGGTGAGTTCCGGGTCCTGTTTCAAGGTCGCGGCAAAATCGCTTTTCTCTTCCCACACTTTCATGGCGTTTCGCTGTACCAACCGGTAAGCGGTTTCCCGCGCAATGCCCTTGCGGGTAAGCGCCAACAGTACCGCCTGCGAATTATACAAACCATGGGTGATATTCAGATTGCGCAGCATATTTTCCGGTATAACCCGCAAATTTTGGATCAGATCGATGCTTTTGACCAGCATGTAATAGATCAACATGGTGCTGTCCGGCAAAATCACCCGTTCCACGGAAGAGT
Source organism: Calditrichota bacterium (assembly GCA_003696775.1). Lineage (GTDB taxonomy): Bacteria > Calditrichota > Calditrichia > Calditrichales > J004 > J004. The sequence continues at coordinate 8,592 of RFFS01000145.1, read as the reverse complement.
GGGATATATCCCGTTCGTGCCATAAGGCGATGTTTTCCATGGCGGCGTGGGCATTGGATCGCAACAGACGCGCCATGCCGGTCAGCCGTTCGCTTATTATCGGATTCTTTTTATGGGGCATGGCCGATGATCCCTTTTGCCCCTTGGTGAACCCTTCTTCGGCTTCCAGCACTTCCGTGCGTTGCAGATGACGGATTTCCACGGCCATTTTCTCAATGGTGCCGCCCAACAGGGCAAGCGCCATCATAAAATGAGCATGACGGTCCCGTTGCAAAACCTGTGTGGAAATATGCGCGCTTTGTAGTCCCAGTTCCTCGCAGGCCATCTCCTGAACCCGGGGGTCGATATGCGCATAGGTGCCCACGGCTCCCGATATTTGTCCCACCCGAACGGTCTCGATGGCCGCGTTCAGACGTTGTTGTTGTCGTTTTAGTTCATCATACCAAACGGCCAGCTTAAACCCGAAAGTCACGGGTTCGGCATGGATGCCGTGCGAACGCCCCATGGCGACCGTATCCTTAAATTCAACGGCCCGGCGTCCCACGATTTCCACCAGTTCATTCAATTTACCGGCTATTAAACAACCGGCTTCCGTCATTTGCATGGCCAGCGCGGTATCCAGCACATCCGATGAGGTCATACCGTAATGAATATATCGGGAAGATGGCCCCACATACTCGGCCACGTTGGTCAGGAAAGCGATGACGTCATGCTTTACTTCTTCTTCGATTTCCAGGATACGCGCCACGTTAAAGTCAGCTTTTTCAATGATAGTGTCCAGGTCTTCTTTTGGTATGATACCCAGTTTATGATTAGCCCGACAGGCGGCCAGTTCGATATCCAGCCATTTACGAAAGCGGTTTTCATCCGACCATATCCGCGCCATTTCCGGTAGCGCATAACGCTCAATCATGTCGTTTCTCCAATATTATATCGATGGTCAGGTAGCGGTCTTCACGCCAAACCTTTAGGGGCAAATGATCTCCAACTTTCAAATAGAGTGATCCCATGGCTTTTTCAACAGTGGCTTCATCATAAACCGTAACACCGTTAATGGCCACGATGATATCGCCCAGTTCAATACCGGCCTTATCCGCCGGGCTGTTGCGCGTTATTTGCGCCACATATATGCCCCGTGTGTCCTCATACCCCATTTGCTCCGCCAAAAAAGGCGTTAACGGCAAATAGGATAATCCGATCCAGTAATCCCGGTCGATGGTGTTGCTTTTCAATCCGGCTACAATCTCTTTTATGCGGTTGATGGGAATGGCAAAACCTATCCCCACGGAACCGGAGGAATAACGATCGCCCGTATAGATGAAGGTATTCATACCGATCACTTCTCCCAGGGCGTTACATAAGGGTCCGCCACTGTTACCCCGATTGATTGCCGCGTCGGTTTGGATCATATCCTGATAGATGCGTCCTTCCTCCACCCTGCCGAAATCACGATTCAGAGCGCTGACCACGCCGACGGTTACGGTGGGTTCCGTACGTTCAAACAATCCGAACGGGTTGCCGAACGCAATGGCCCATTCACCGATCAGGATATCGTCGGAGTCCCCCAAAGGCAGGGCATGGAACGGCCCCCCGTCATCCACTTTTAGCAATGCAATATCGGAAATGGGATCGCTGCCCACCAAACGGGCGTTATATTCCTTTCCGTCATGAAAACTGACGGTTATCACCGTGCCGTCACCGGCCACATGATCATTTGTCACCACATAACCGTCACGGGAAATGACAAATCCGGAGCCGATGGATTTCACTTTCTCCTGATACCGCCGGTCGCGGTATATTTCAGGGAAAAAACGACGGAAAAAAGGATCGGAGGCAAACGGTCCCCGACGAACACGTTGCTGTATTTTAATCACATTGATGGAAACCACGCCCGGACTCACCCTTTGCACGGCGCGCGTGATGGCGTTTCGCCTGCTGTCGTCCACGGATGAGGGGGCCGCCTGGGTGGACGCTTCCGGGGTAGGTTTCTCCGCAGCTAACCTTTCAACCGGCTCATCCTTATGCGCCCGGCAGGCGGAAAAGACCGGAAAAATCAACAACAGGGAGAAAAAAATCAGACGAATCATGCGCCGGCTTTATCTCCATACACTTTTTTATAATCATTCATAAAGGCTTCGATGCCCCGGTCAGTCAGAGGGTGTTTAAGCATTTTCTCAATGACGGCAAAGGGAATAGTGGCGATATCCGCGCCCATCATCGCGCTTTCCACCACATGCATGGGATGGCGGATGCTGGCAACGATGATTTCGGTTTCAATGGCATAGTTATCGAAAATTTGTACAATTTGTCCGATCAGGTCCATGCCATTGGTGGAAATGTCATCCAGACGTCCGACAAACGGACTAATGAAACTGGCGCCGGCACGCGCCGCGAAAAGGGCCTGCATGGGGTTAAAGACCAGGGTCACATTGGTGGAAATGCCTTCCGATGCAAATACTTTTACGGCTTTAAGCCCTTCCTTGGTCATCGGAATTTTAACCACAATGTTATCATGCAGTTTGGCCAGTTCGCGCCCTTCTTTTAACATGCCTTCGGTATCCAGGGAAATCACTTCCGCGTTCACCGGGCCGTCAACGATCTCACAAATTTGTTTGTAAATATCAATCGGATTACCTTTTTCCCGGGCTATCAGAGTCGGGTTGGTGGTAACGCCATCCAGCACGCCAATGCTGGCGGCTTCCTTAATCTGTTCAAGATTAGCGGTATCAATAAAAAATTTCATTCCATAAACTCCTTTTAGTTTTTATATGTTACAGATTCCAGTGTCAGGCCGCGTGCCGGGGCCAGATAGGGCAAGGAACGGACATCGCGTGATTCGGTTATGGCGATAAACGTCGCCCAGTCAATGCGTCCCCGGGCCAGCTCTACCATGGTGCCAACCAGAGCGCGCACCATGCCGTACAAAAAACGATTGGCCGCAACGGTATAAATTAACAGGTCATTCTCTTTTTGCCAAAAACTTTCCGCGATATGGCAATCATAGGTTGTATTGCTGCTGTGTAATTTACAAAAAGTTTGGAAATCCGTCATGACGCGGATATAATCCGCCGCCTTAATCAACAACGTGCGGTTCAGGCCATAGCGGACTTCCCAACTGAAATGGCGGTTTAACGCCGTTGGCGTCAGGGCGATGCGATAACGATAGGTACGTTTGCGGGCGTCAAAACGGGCGTGAAAATCCGGCGCGGCCTTTTCCATCTCCTTAATGACAATATCTTTTTTCAGAATGCCGTTCAGAGATTTCATCAATGTAGGCGCGGGTGGCTCGGGTAAATCGCAATGGGCAACCTGTTGACGGGCGTGTACACCTGCATCGGTACGTCCGGCGGCCACAATGGGAACCCGTTGCTTAAATAAAATATGCAGGGCGTTTTCAATTTCACCCTGCACGGTTTTTTGTTTTTTTTGAACCTGCCAGCCGGCATAGGCCGTGCCATCATATTCGATAACCATTTTAACACGCGTCATGCATGCGCATCCATTGTTTTATCTATAAGCGTTGACGCTGCGTGCGGTTATACAAAGTGACCAGAAATCCAATGACCATCAGGACGGTTCCAAGCCATAACACATTGATAAACGGCTTAACGGTAATTTCCGCGGCCAACAATTCGCCGGATGTACTTTGGTTACTTTCGGCCACATCTTTTTTAATGCCCAGTATCAGTTTGCGTTCTTCCACTTTCACACCGGAAAGAAACACTTTTTGATTTGTCCCGGGAAATGTCGCTTCGATTTGTTCCCTTTTATCACCCATGACTTTTATACCGGGCTTGATTTCCGCCAGAGTATGACCTTTGGAATCCTTAACATCAATGACAGCCTTGATAGTCATGTTTCCGGTACCCATTTGATGGGTGTCCATATCATAATCCTTAAAAAAGAGGATATACGAACCGTATCGGGTTTCTTTTTGCTTCTCCATCTCCACTTCGTCCACACCGGGATGGTTTTCGTCTTCAAGCACCTGAATGGGCGAGATGTACAAATCCTGTGTCGGGAAATTGGTAACGGCGGGGGCCACCATATACGCACGGCTGTAATCGCTCCAGTAATATTTGGCCTGGGAAGTATGTTCACCGTTTACCGTCAAAAGAACATGATCACGGCCCCGTTCATCGGGCTGTTTACCCTCATAACGAATGGTGTAGCCGTATATCCGGATATCTTTATTGAGTGGCATGGTGATTCGTTGGGATGTATCATACACCGAAGAAGTAATGATTCCTATAAGCATAAAACCAACGCCCACATGGGCCAGATACCCGCCAAAGGAATAATTTTTTTTACGAATCATTAGCCAAACGATTTGCCCGTTGACCAACAAAATAAATACCGCAAGTGTACTGATAATCAACGGTACCAATAAATGCATGCCGAGAGCATAAAAGCCGGCTCCGGCCAATAAGGCCATTACAAAATGGATGGCAACACTTTTAATTTTATCAACATTACTGCGCTTCCAACTGAAAACGGGCGCCAGAGCAATCAGCGCGCCCAATAAGATGGCTAAAGGTCCGGCGATTTGGTTATAAGCCGACGCATCAACACTTTGGGCTTTATCGGCAAAAAAACCTGAAAGAATGGGCCAGGAAGTACCGAACAAAGCAAACACGGCTAAAACCAGCAGGCCAAGCATGCCCAGAGAAATCAGGAATTCACGCGTAAACAAACCATCCGTGACCACGCTGCCTTTCACGCCTTTTACCCGGTAAGCAAAGGTAATCAGTCCGATGCCGAGAAATAGGAAGACAAATGCGACCAAATACGTGGATAATGGCGACTCCCCAAAAGAGTGTACAGAGAAATCGGTTAAAACACCGCTGCGCGTCAAGAAACTGCCGTACAATACCAGTATAAAGGTGATGATCGCCAGAAAGATATTGAGGCGCTTCATCCCGCCCTGTCGCCTTTGGATGATAATACCGTGTAACAAAGCCAGGGAAGTCAGCCAGGGAATCAGGGAACTGTTTTCCACCGGGTCCCAGCCCCAGTAGCCACCCCAGCCTAATGTGGTGTAGGCCCAATAGCCTCCCAGGATGATACCCGTGCCGAGAATCATGGCCACAAACAAGGCATAGGGGTAAACGGTTTTAATCCAGTCATCGTGTTTTTTCCGAATAAGCGCGGCCATGGCAAAGGCAAACAGGATCATGGTGGACGAATAACCGGCAAATAATATGGGCGGATGGATCACCATGTAGGGGTCTTGCAATAACGGATTAAGACCATTGCCATCCGGTGGTGTCATCCCGACGGGAAAACCGGCCGGATTCACCTGCCACACATAGGTAAAGGGATTGGACTTGATCAGAATGAGCACGATAAACGCCATGATAAGGTTCATGAAACTCATGACAAGCGGCTCTTCTTCTTTCTTCATGCGAATAATAACAAAGCCATAAATGGATGCGTATAGCAACCAAAGCATAAAGGTACCTTCCTGACCGGCCCAAAAGGTGGATATCAAATAATATAGTGGCAGGTCATTGGACGAGTATGAGAAAACATACACCCATTCATAATGATGCGTCAAGATACCCCACATCAGCATAACAGCCTGGACAGCTATCAAGGCAGTGGCAGCATAAAAACCCTGGCGGGCGATTTTATAAATTTGCTCTTCATGCCGTAAATGATACAAATAATAAGCGGCCATGCTTACAAGAAGCAATACAAACGTTAACGAGGTCAGCGCGATTCCGAAAAACATTTAGGACTCCATTTCCTGATATTTAGAAGGACATTTTACAAGCAATTCCGTGGCATGAAACGTTCCGTCCTGATATGTGCCGACACATACAACTTCCTTTGCCTGATCAAAATTTCCGGGTTTCGGTCCGGCATATACCACTTGTAAGATCCGGCCGTCTTTATCCTTTAATTTAAACGTGAACATGTTTTTCTCAATATCAAACACACCGGTATCGGCCCGTTCGCCTTTAACCTGTACGGTATTGTCGGTATGCATGGCTTCTTCGATGCTGACATACGCACGCAGGGAAGGTGCAAATGAATTAACGGCCAGTGCGGCGAACCCGATGATCAACACACCGCCAATTATGTATTTTAGCTTCATTTTTTACCTCCTAATGATTGTTTTCGATATCTTTACACTTTTGTTCAAGGTGTTTGACGTGCTTGTTTAATGAGACCAAATAACTAAAGATCCCCAGCCATACCACCATATTGATAAGTACAACAACGTAAATGTCACTCATATTCTTCCTCATTTTCCATAATTTTTTCATCCAAACGGATCAATCGCATTTTCATATTCAGCATATATAAAAATAATGCCGTGAACACGCCGAGAGAAGTCAGGAAAACCTGTAACATTTGGCTGTTCATTTTTACTTTCGCATCGGAATTGATCAACGGGTCCGGATGCAGAGATTCATAAATACGCGGTACGACAAAGATAAAAAACGGCACGGTAATAAAAGCCAACAGCGCATATACGGCGGACAGACGGGCGCGGTCCTGTTCATTTTCCACGGCCGAACGCAGGGCAAAATAGGCCGCGTAAATCAACAATAAAATAAAAATGGAAGTCTGGCGGGGGTCCCAGTTCCAGTAGGCGCCCCAACTGGCTTTGGCCCACATGGCGCCGGTTACGGTGGTGATTAGACAAAACAATATACCAAGTTGATTGGCGGCGGCCGCATAGGCGTCCCACAACATGGTGCGTGTACGCAGATACATCCCGCTTAACACGGCGGCAATTAGAAAAGCCAGCACCGTAATCCATGCCGAAGGCACATGAAAATACAACACGCGGGTATATTCCTTTAAACCCTTGGCCAGAGGCGCGTAAAAATAAGCCCCAAGGATGACCAGATTTAGAATAATATAAAGCAGGGCCTTACCGGCCAGGGCCAGATTGTTTTTTACATTGGTATTATGCATGGTGTTTCTTTTGAGTCGATATCGCGCTTGTTTTTTATAAATTTTAATTTACACTTTTTTGGTTAATCATTCCATATAAATTCAAAAAGCAACAAAGAAGCGGTAAGCAAAACGATATCGAATGATAACATGGCGGTGATTTCGGATATGAATAAGTCCGTGGGATCAGCACGGAAGGCGATTTTGGTGGCGCTGATGGCGATAATCATAACCGGTAACAATACCGGAAAACTTAACACGCTGAACAAAGCGCCCCGGCGCGCGGCCCGGGCAATCAAAACGGCAATGATGGTACCGGCCGTGGCCAGGCCGATATCACCCAGCAACAGGGTCAGTATCAGCAAACCCGGATGATAAACCGTAAAATTAAACGCGCCGATGAATAATGGAACGGTAAACAACAACATCAATGTCAACAACAACACATTAAAAGCCCATTTAGCGAGGAATATGGTCGTGGGACGGGCAATCAGCTTCAAGGTATCCGCCGTTTGTGCTTCTTCTTCCTTAAGAAAAATATGCGCAAACGCCGATAAGCCGGAAAAAACGATAACAATCCACAATAAAGCCGCAAGCATATCCGGGGCTACGTTAAAACTGCCTATGGAATAGGAAACCGCGGTTAGTGTGACCAAAGCAAAAAGAAAAATGGCATTGAGCGCCGCCTTGGAACGCAATTCCTGCAAAAGGTCTTTTCGAAATAACACCCATATTTCATTTAGCAACGGCCACCACCTCATCGGCATAAGTTAAATCCTGTTCATCATTGGTGGCAAAAACCACAACCCGGTCCTGTTTATATTTTTCCAGCAAATGGTACACCCAGGCCACGCCTGCGCTGTCCAGGTTGGATCGCGGCTCATCGATGAATAAAAATTCCGGCTTACTTAAAATGGCAAAAAGATATTTAAGCCGTTGCTGCATGCCTGATGAAAAGGCGTGTACTCTTTTGTTTAAATGGGCGCTCAAACCGACCTCTTCCGCCAATTCACCAATGCGCTTTTCGGCATGGGGCACCTGTCGTAACCGCGCGGCGAATTGCAGATTTTCGAATGCGGTAAGCTCCTGATAAAGCTGAAGATAGGGGCCGACCAACCCTATGTGTTGTTTGACTTCTTCCGTCCTTAGTATTGTGCCGGATAAATGATAACGAACCCCGCCCTCATCGGGACGAATGATATGCGTTAAGATTTTTATCAATGTGGTTTTACCGGAACCGTTAAAACCGGTTAAAGCAACGGCGTGTCCGGGGCGGGCAGTAAAAGAGATATCCTTGAGAATGGATTTTCGGTTGTAGCGTTTACTGATGTGCTGTGTTTCAAGAAGCATGATGGAATTTAGAAAAGGCGGGGCAAAAAAAAAAGTCCCGGCATAAACCGGGACTTTAAAATTTTACAAGCTATAAGGGCTTAGTAAGTCAGCGTCAGACCGATATTGAACGTTCTCGGCAAGCCGAAGAAAACTTCGGCATCGTTAGCGCTGTGGTTTTTACCATCTTTTGAATAAGCGTTAAAGCGGCTGTTGTCCGTGGCGTCGGAGATGTATTCCGTATCCAATGCGTTAAATACATGGGCGGACAGTTTCAATTGCAATCCGCTAATATCAAACGGCAACTGGTAGGAAGCATGGAAGTCCAACAAACCGTAAGCCGGTACCTGCCAG
>RFFS01000144.1 GCA_003696775.1 Calditrichota bacterium | reverse complement strand
CTATATTACTGGCTGCGGTTAATACATGTTTCTCTCACTCAGATTACTACTACAAAGAAAATCCGCATTGGGGTTTATCATAATGAATTCATACAAGAATGCTTAATATTACATCGAATTGATTGTACAAATGAAGTTTGAAAAATGGTTCTTAAAATCCGTACAAAATCATGATTTAACCATTCTGCCACTTAGTATTGGTGTTCTTTGTCAGGTAACCACGCTTCCCTTGTATCACAAAAACCCGGCTGACCGCTTTATCATAGCAACCGTACAAAAATTTAAAGCGGGAATTGTAACAGCAGATAAAGTGTTTAATGAATACGATGTAAATGTTTATATCTAATCATATCCGTCCATAATAATCATATATCAAAAGATGAGCACACCCACAGCTCATATGGTTCTATTTTTCCGAGGATCGAATAAATCACACTCACAGGTTTTAATGTTTTTGTCCCCAAAGCGCCCTAAGCGTACAAAGGACTTATTGTGATAAAAAATAAGCATTGCAGTCTGGGCGGTTAAAATTTTTGACTTTATAAAACCCGATTTTTTAGGGAGTAACATTAAATGAGGACAGCAATGATATCGCATCCTGTAATAAATTGCTGCTCGGTTTAAGGTGAGCCGGTATCAACTCAGGTGGAACCAACAAACAGAAAGGGGTTTACCCGATTGACCGGCTATTTATAAGGTGGACAGGGCGACAAAAGATCCCGTGAAACGAGCGGCTTCGATACCGGCAAACATAATGCGCACCCGGACATCAATCCGGGCGATGCCATGCCTCTGCAGGGTTTTGTCGAACAATTCCCATGTGGGTTCATCCAGGGCATGGGTTTCGGCTATAAAAGGTCCGGTTATCGGTTTGTTAAATTGCATCTCATTTTTATGGATAACCACGCGGGCCATGCGATTTAATTTCCTCAATCGAAAATAAACCAGCGTCCAGGCGGTAAGCATGGCCAGGGAAGACACACTGCCTCCAAAGGCGGATTGCCTGTGGTTAATATTGGGTTCCAGGGGGGCGGTCAGGGCAATGTGCTCCCAGGTGGCGTCTTCCACGCGTACGCGCATGGCGGCGGAAAGAGGAATATGCGTGTAGAGATAATGTTCGATTTCTTCTTTAATCATAAAAAAAGCCCGTCTGGTTAAGTGAACGGGCTTAAATTAAACGCTTTATTGCAATGAAACAAGCTGACGGTCTTGCAGGCGGATAATCCCCACTACGGTTTTACCGGAAATTTCATCTCGTTGGGCTTTAACCAGGGACACGTTGACCATTAAAGATTTGGTGTCGAATTTTTCAAGAGCCCGTGTCCATTCCTCCCGCGGGAAGGTATAGCTGCCGTTGTTTTCTTCTAAAAAGCGGGCCACCACCGGCTTACCGAATATATCCGGACGAATCATTTCCGTATCGGGTTTGTCACCGGGTTTAAAATTTCTGTTGCCCGGTCGTCCGTGGGGGTTGGCAAAAGGTATGATAACGATCAGCACATCATAATCGGCGTCGCCCCCCTGCCAGCGTATGCTTAAATCATGTGTGCTGTCCGGCGTGGCGCCATTGTTAACGGAGAGAATTTCCGCCTTGGCGGACGGTGTTTCCAATTGAATGGTCATCGCCGGAAATTGATCCGAACCGTTGACATTAAAGGAATAGACGGCATTGGCTTCGAATGTGATGGTGTTAAAGTTGAAAAAATTAAAGCCGTGCACCGGGCTCCGTCCGCGCCCATGCTGACCGGAATCGGCCGGCATGCCAAAGCTGCTATACACAAACCGGCCCCGAAAGGCGTGGAATGGATTTAGTTCCACATCGCCATGGGGTGTTTCCAAAACCACATCGCCCATGTCCACGCCGCCGTTATGTAACGGAAAGCTGCCCGTTGTTTCCCGTGCGGCGGCAAAAGCCTGCCCGGTTTCCACACGAAAAGGCAACCCCGGGAACCCCATATGCCCCCAGGTAACGGAGAAAACCGCTTGCGCGCTATCCATTAAGGCCGGCAACGGGCCGTCCATTAAACCAAATTCATCGTCAACGGATTGCAAATACAAATCATTGTAGTTCGGTTCTTCGGTCATGGGTTCGGTACTATGACGTTGACAGGACGCAAAAACAAGCGCCAGGACAATCAAAATAAAATAGTATCGTAGCATGGATGGACTCCTTCATTAAATGAATTTTCTAATTTACAGAACTCAGGATCAGAAATTGTGATCCGGATTCCATTTTTTGGATTTGTACGGTTCTACTCACCGCGGTTGAATAGTTCCGTGAAAAAGTTAGAATTTTTCCGGTCTGCGAATCCGCTGAGGCCCGGGGCCTTTTCCAGGCATAAGCAGCCGATTGAGAAACAGTTTTCTTTGACGCGGCGTTAAAATTTTACCCGCTTGTTTTAATTTACGTGCGGCTTTGAGGCTAAATTCTTTTTTAAGTCCGCTCAATTCATTTACAAGACTATCCACCCGCGCACTGTCGCTGTTTTCTTTTTCCATTTCCAAAAGGAGTTGCCTTTCGAGACGGGCGATTTCCTTTTTCAGGCCGATATTTTCCCTATGAAACTCACGCACACGCTTTTCAAGTTCCCGACGTTGTTCCGGAGCGATATCCAGTTGTTCCAGAAACGGTGGCCGGCGCGGGTTAAAAAAGGGTGGTCCCTGCGGTGGGGCGCCGGTGATATTTTTATATAAGAACATCCCCAAAACCGCCAGGTTAAAGGATAGTGAAACGATCAACAACGCGGACAACATTTTTCTACTCATCGTACGTCTCCGTTTCCTGCAACTTTATGGTCTGAAATTGATCGCCAATGGAGTTTTGCATAACGGCCGATGCCCAGCTTGCATAGGTGGTATCAGTGGGATTGGCATAATGACCGTTGTCCATGATATCGGCGCTTATATAGACGCCGAGCAACAAGGCCGCTGCCGCTAAAACGCCGCGTATTGTCCAGGATAATCCTTCATGCCGTTCGGCACGCGCCAAAGCCTCAATACGTGTGGGTAAAAAAGGATCGGCCTGCAACACAGGAGTGGGCGACTGGGCCTTTTGGCTAAGCCATTGTTCCAAAGTATCTTTTTTCATGATGCACCTCTTATATGTGTTCCAACCAGGGTTCCAGCATCCCGGCTAGTTTTTTTCGTGCCCGGTGGATGCGGGTCTCCACCGCGCTGACACTTATTTGCAATTGTTCGGCAATTTCCCGGTAACTCATATTTTCATATCTGTATAACAACAACGGAATTTTATATTTAGCCGGAAGTTTTTCTATAAATGCCCTGAGCAGGGTCTCCCTTTGCCGCGTTTCCATGTATTGATCCGGACTTTCGGGCGCTTCCCTTTCCCAGACGGTTTCCTTTTCCGCCCGCGCTTTCAGGGCCGAATCTTCCGTGAAAGAGCCGGAAAAGAAAAACCGTTTTTCGCGCTTCATGACATTAATGATATGGTTGAGCGCTATTTTGTATATCCAGGTGGACAGTTGTGCTTCATCGCGGAATGTGTCCAGTTTTTGATAGACCTTCATAAACACATCCTGTACAATATCGTGCGATAATGTTTCCTTACCGGTCATCCGAAAGGCCAGGTTCAGAATCCGGTCGGCATTCTGTTGATAGATAGCGTCAAATGTCATCGGCTGAGTGGTCTCCGCCTGTCGTTGTAATCGGGCTTCCATTCATTATTTCCGGTTATTCTAAAATGTAGGACAAAGAACCGGCAGTAAACTTGCACACTTACATTTTTTATGAATGGATTCATGGCTCATTTTACAACATTCGTATATAAATTCACACCCTTAATTTTGTTACCCGTCGTTAGAACGAATCCGTACCGAGCAAAAGAGAAACAAAGGAAAGTAATATTTTCAAAAAAAATAACTTCTACGGATAAATGATTTTCCGGGAATTTGGGATGACGGATATCGGCTATCTATTTTCCATGGAAATGCCCGACGCGGTGTGGTGATCCCGGGTATGGATTTTCAGACAAAATGAAAAGACCGTTCCCCTGCCCGGTTCACTCTGCACATTGATGCTCACCTTATGCGCATCCAGTATTTTTTTAACGATGGCCAGTCCCAAACCGGAACCGCCGGAATTTTTGGAACGGCTTTTTTCCACCCGGTAAAATCGGTCGAAAATATGCGGCAGGTCTTCGCGGGGTATGCCTTCGCCGCTGTCTTTTACGCTAATCCATACCCTTCCATCCCTTTTGTCCAGCACAATAGTCACCTTACCGCCATGGGGTGTATAGCGGATAGCGTTATCCGTCAGATTGGATATAACGCGGTCTATCATGCCGATATCCCCCACAACCAGTGGCATGCTGCGCGGCAGTTTGGTTATCAGATGAATACCTTTGGCTTCGGCCTGGGGTTGGAATTTTAAAACCACATCCTGTAGGAGCTCCGCCACGGAAAAAGGTTCGGGCCGGGGTTGTGTTTGCATGGCGTCCAGTTTGGAAAGTTCAAACAGTTCGTGTACCAGTTGATTAAGACCGGTAACACTATTGAGTATGGTATTTAAAAATGACCGCCGTTGCTCCGGGTCCATGCTATCATCTTTCATGATAATGGTTTCCAGGTAGCCTTGTATGGAGGCTAGCGGACTTCTCAGGTCATGAGACACATTGGCTATCAATTCGCGGCGCAAAGCGTCGTTTTTCTTCATTTCCTCAATACTTTGTTCCACGGTATCCGCCATGTGGTTAAAGGCCTTGGAGAGTTGCCCCATTTCATCATCGGTTTGGATGGTGATTCGGCGGCTGTAATCGCCTTTGTCAAAATCTTTGACGGCACTGGTCATGCGTCGCAGGCGCCGGGTTAGATTAAAAAACAATATGGAGCCGAGAATCCCGGCAAATATCAACATCAAACCCAGCGAAAAAGCGGTGGTACTCAGAATATAGCTGCCCCCGATTCCGTTGATGGCCGTGTCGTAAAGTTCACTGCCGAGTATGACGTAAATATATCCGTTTTGACCGCCCGGCAAAGCGATTTCGGCGGCGGAAAAGACTTTTTTGCGATCCGAACGGGGATCATCCCCCATGATGGGCAGACGCACGCCGGGATCATTGGAAAGAAATTTTTTGATCGGGGCGGTATCGATACGGGTATTTTTAATTTTATTGGGGTCGGCGAAATAAGCCAGCAGATCACCCTGCTCATCCGTAAGGTAAATTTCTATGCGGGGGTTGAAGATCATCAACTCGTTTATGATCTGATCGATACCGGCCCGATTAAGAGAATCCTGCAAAAAAGGTTGAAATTTGGTGGCCAGATTGCGCGCCAGATAACGATTGAGGGTCTGATCGGTTTCACAGACGAAATTCATGGACGACTGCACGGAGATGATAATTTGCGCGGTACCGAGCAAAAAGAGCAATAAAAAAAAGATGAGCGTTATTTTACCATACAGGGTTTTAAAAAAGGATTTCATTCATCAAAATCCTCATAATCGGCGAATTTATAGCCCACGCCCCATACTGTTTTTATAAAACGCGGCTCGGATGGGTCTTTTTCTATTTTGGCTCGCAACCGGTTGATATGGGAATTGACGGTGTGCTCATAACCGGTGAACTGATACCCCCAAACGATATTCAGCAGATTTTCACGGGTGTAAGCTTTGCCCGGATTGGAAGCAAACAGGGCTAACAAATCAAATTCCTTGGCGGTCAGTTCCACCACTTCGCCATTCAGTTGCACGCGGCGCTTTTCCAGATTGAGATTCAGCTCGCCAAATTGCAATTCCTTTACATCGCTGGCGTTTTGTTCTTCTATCACCGCGTTGACCCGGCGGATGATGGCCTTGATGCGCGCCAGCAATTCGCGAATGCTAAACGGTTTGGTAATGTAGTCATCCGCTCCCAGCTCCAGACCCAACACCTTGTCAAATTCCTCGGATTTGGCGGTCAGCATCAGGATGGGCAGGCTTTTTTTCTTTTCACGAATTTTTTTACAAACATCCATGCCATTCATCCGCGGCAGCATCAAATCCAGAATGACCAGTTCATATTCGTTATCCAGCGCCTTTTCCAGGCCGTTTTCGCCATCCGTGGCCCGATCTAAATTGAGTTGCAGGTCTTTCAGATGCATTTCAAGCAAATCGCCGATATCGGGATCGTCTTCGATGATTAAAACTTTTTTATCGTTCATGGTATTCTCCCGTTTTTTTCACGGCAAAGGTAATAACGGTTAATCACAAGATTATCACAATATCCAAAATAAATCCGGGGCTATACCCTATCCGGCCATTTTCGGAAATATCACCAAGAGTTATCCGGCTTAATAGTGTCCGCGCGGATCAGTTTTCCCATTCCATATTGGAATAATTGGGGTTCAGCCGGTAATCGCCAAAACCGGAATAATCTTCAAAAAGGAATATTTTTCTAAGGTTATAATACCGCCAGATTTCATAAGGATGACTGTCCAGCTCAAAGGGATGACGTTCGATATCATCGGGCGGGCCGAATTTTATAAATATTCGGCCGCGATCGCTGAGCCAGCCGGGCGTGCCAAATCCGGTAAATTGCTGATTGGCATAATTGACACGTTTATAATATTCATCCATTAACTCGTTTTTACGGGTAGCGGGATTCGGATCGCGCTCTTTCCAGTATCGTTCAAAAAACTTTTTCTTGGCATCATCATCCAGAGCCAGATATTTTTCAAGGGTATCACTGCTCAAAATATAGCGCATCTGTCGCAGCGCCAGATCGATGTCTCCACTGGAAACCGGCACGTTTTTCCAAAAGAATGTCAGGTCTTTGGTTTGTTTGACACTATGCTCATCCACCTCGGCGGTCAGTTCCAGTTTATAACGGTTTTCGGTAAAAATCTTTTTGTCCACGCGTAGTAAAAAAGCGGTATAATTTTTTTTCAGCACCTTCACGGCCGTGGAATCGAAATCCACATTTTGCTTGGCGCTGGCAAATGTATAGCCTACCTGAACCGGCTTACCGGTTACCTGGGAATATAATGTAAAATAGAGATAAAAATGGCCCTCGCGATTGGTGAAATTATTGCGGGTTACAGGGTCAAAATCGACGATGCGATCCAGGGAATCGAGATGGACATTTTGCACAAACAAAATATCACTGATGCTCAACACCTTTTCGGCAAAATCGGGTATGGTTACTTCAATTCGTTTTTGCGCGGATTTATTGGAATTCAGGTCGATGACCCGAATGAGGAATTCATATTCGCCGGGAGGCAGGTCCACACTGTTTTTAACGATCACCTTTTGGGTACGGCTGTTGGTCTGTTCAAAATCCCTGACGTTAATTCTTTGATTTAATGTTTTGGAAAAAATGATATCCTTTTTGTCGGAATAAACGGCGATCAACCACTCAAACCGGGCATCATAACCGATGGTATCGGATTTGACAAAAGTCAGATCATCGTAAAGAATTTCGGAAAAAACCAGCACATGGCTTTTATCGGCCACATTGCCGAACTGACGATTGACGGACACCTCAAAAAAAGGAATCCCTACGCCGCTCAGACCGGATTCTTCGAAATATTGGGCGTGCGCAAAAGGAATGATGCATAATAGGGACAATATAAAGATGCGAAAACGTGTCATAATTTCCCCGGAAATAGGTTGTAAGCCGTCCGATCTATAAACCGCCCGACAGGTATATTGTTCATTACCGATTTTTAATCACACCGAAGAGTTCATATTCGGCGGCATCTTCCACCGTCACCCGTACAAAATCACCGGGCCGGGCCGTGGCGCTGTTTTGCGGTATCAACACTTCGTTATCAATTTCGGGCGCATCCCTGTATGTACGTCCGCTGTAGTATCCGGTGTTGATGTCATATTCGTCTAATAAAACAATTTGTTCGCTGTTAATCAAGTTTTGATTTTTTCTTAATGATATTTCTTTTTGAATTTCCATGATTTCCGCCTGCCGCTCTTCGGCCAGTGCCGGATCAATTTTTTCGTCCTGGGAAAAAGCCGGTGTGCCTTCTTCATCGGAATAGGTAAACGTGCCCAGCCGGTCGAACTCAAAACGCCGGACAAAATCACACATCGCCCGGAAATCGGCATTGGTTTCACCGGGATGCCCGACGATTAAGGTGGTGCGTAGGGTTATCTCCGGAACGGTATGTCGTATCTTGTCATAAAGGCGTTCCAGGGATTGCAATGTGTCGCCGCGGCGCATCCGGCGCAACATGCGGTCGCTTACATGCTGGATGGGCATGTCGAGATACGCCAACACCTTATCACTTTCACGCATCACCTCGAGCGCTTCCAGCGGGAAGTTGGTGGGATACCAATAGAGTACACGTATCCAACGTAAACCGTCGATCTTTTCCAGTCCGCGCAACAGTTCGGCTATGCGTTGTTTGCCGTATAAATCCTTGCCGTAATAAGAGGTGTCCTGAGAGATGAGGATCAGCTCACGCGCACCACCGTCGGCCAGGCGTTGCGCCTCCGCCAACAGTTCTTCCATGGGACGGCTGCGGTGTTTTCCGCGAATACCGGGAATGGCACAAAAAGCACAGGTATGGTTACAGCCTTCACTGATTTTCATGTAGGCGTAATGGCGCGGTGTTGTAACCCGCCGTAACCGGCTGAGATTATCTTCGGCCATGTGTTTTTTACCCAGGGCGTTTAAAATGGCGCGGTATTCTTCCGTGCCAAAAATGGCGTCCACCTCGGGTATTTCGCGGACAATGTCGTCGCGATAGCGTTCCGACAGGCAACCGGTAACAAACACTTTTTTGGCCGGGTCCTGTTTTTTGAGTTCCAGCGCTTCGAATATGGCCTGGATGGATTCTTCCTTGGCTTTTTCGATGAAACCACAGGTATTGACGATCAATAAATCGGAAGCTTCGGGCGAGTCAATGACCTGAAATTCATGGGCTTCCAACTGGCCTTGCAACACTTCGCTGTCCACCAGGTTTTTGGAGCAACCCAGCGTGGTAATATGTACTTTTTTCATTCTTTTTCGAACAATCCTTCCACAAATGCGCCGGCGTCAAACCGTTCCATGTCGTCAACCTGTTCCCCCACGCCGATATAACGCACGGGAATACCCAATTCCTTTTTAATACCCAACACAACGCCCCCCTTGGCCGTGCCGTCCAGTTTGGATAAAAATAAGGCATTCACTTTGGCCACTTTGATAAATTCCCTGGCCTGCTGAACCGCGTTTTGACCATTACCTGCATCCAGTACAAGAATCACTTCGTGCGGGGCATCCGGAATTTGCCGGCTGATGACCCGGTTGATCTTCTCCAATTCGTTCATCAGGTTGACCTTATTGTGCAGTCGGCCGGCCGTGTCGATGATGAGCACATCGGCATGGGAAGCCACGGCCGAGGCACAGGCGTCAAATACCACTGCCGCAGGATCGGAATGGGCCTGGTGGCGTATCACGCGTACCCCAAGGCGCTCCCCCCAGGTAGCCAGTTGATCGATGGCTGCCGCGCGAAAAGTATCTGCCGCCGCCAACAACACATCTTTTCCCTGTTGCTTGTAATAGTGGGCCAGCTTGGCCGTGGAGGTGGTTTTACCCGTTCCGTTCACCCCGATCATCAAAATCACATAGGGTTTGCTGTCCGGGATCGGCGGTTCGTCAAAGGTCAGTTCCTCGCGTACCGCTTCGATTATCAACCGGTTGAGTTCTTCCGTGGTCTCGTATTTTTCCTTACGTACTTTTTGACGGATATTTTCGATCATATCCAACGTGGCGCTCACGCCCACATCGGCGGTTATTAACAACTCTTCCAGTTCATCCAGCAAATCATCATCTATCTTACGTTTGGCGGTTAAAATTCGGTTGATTTTACCGAATACGCCGCCACGGGTTTTGCTGAGTCCTTTTTTCAGTTTACCAAACATTACTGTCCTTTAAAATTGGGGTAATCAAAATTAAATCGTTTTCTGAAATAATATTTTGTGATGCCAAAAAGCGCAATCATTAAAATTAGGTACCACGGCCATTTGAAACAAATCAGTAAGGCAAAAAAGAAAATACCGAATTTTGTCGCTTTCAGGGTATGACTGACCAATGGTTCCTTTATGAGAGGTAAAAGCAACGGCAGGGTCAGCAGATATATCAACAATGCGGTGAAGTCATGCAGTCCCCAGGCAAAAACCATTCCCAGGCCATATAAAAATAAAGAGCGCCGTATTACCTTATCCCTGCCCCAGACCACGGCCGGTGTTTTTTTATCGACACGCGCGTCCCCTGCCCTGTCCGGCAATGTCGTGTAAAGATACAGCACGGTGTTAAAAATCAGATACGGTAAGGCATCCGTGAATAGCCGCGTATCATACGGATAGCGCGCCAGCCAGCCTATGGCAAAGGCCAGGCCGCCCATCAGGATATTGGCGACGATGCTGCCCCACAGATGATCTTTCATGCGGAACGGAGCGAAATTATACAAATATCCCGTAATGAGAATAAACAGCATCAGCATAAGTCCAACGGACAGATTTATGTAAAATCCGGCCAGACTGATAAGCAGAAGCACGACTGTTTCCACATATAATAACCGAACCGACAATATGCCCTCGCTTAGAAAAAAGAGTTTACCGTTTTCCTTATCGCTGTCGATGTCCCGCAGTTGATTCAGCAAAAAAGAAGCGCCCATGGCGGCGCCGAAAGTTACAAAAAGGAGTGCAAGCGTCATCCAGGTTTGGGTAGCGGGCCAAAGTTCTGGGAAGTAAAAATTGTTTTTCCATAAAATGAAGTAACCGGCCAGCATGGTGGACCAGCCGGGAAAAAAAAGCATGGGACGTAAAACAAAAAACAAATCAGCCGGATGACGACGGGAGGGCATATCCATGAATCAGGTTTCTTCCAGGTCTTTAACCTTTAGCGGATAAACACCGCTGAAGCAGGCGGTGCAATAGGTTTGGCCCTGTTCCGACGGCATAGCGCTTAACATGCCCTCCAGGGAAAGATATTTCAGGGAATCAGCCCCAAGGTATTGGCAAATTTCGTCAACTTCCCGCTTATTGGCGATCAGCTCTTCGTGGGTGGGAAAATTCATTCCGTAAAAACACGGATTCTTGATCGGCGGGGAACTGATACGCAAATGCACTTCCCTGGCGCCGGCTTCGCGTACGGTTTGTACCAGTTTTTTGAGGGTCGTGCCCCGCACAATGGAATCGTCCACGATCACCACGCGACGGTCTTTTAAAACGCCGCCCACGGTATTGAATTTCAGCCGCACATCGGAACTGCGCTTGCTTTGGGTGGGATTGATAAAGGTACGGCCCACATAATGGTTGCGAATTAAACCGATTTCAAATTTCACATTACTGCGCCTGGAGTAGCCCAGGGCGGTGGTATTGCTGCTGTCCGGAACGGATATAACGATATCCGCATCCGTTTCCTTATCTTCCAGGGCCAGATTTTTACCGAGTTTGCGGCGGGTTTTGTCCACATAGTCGCCGAAAATCCGGCTATCCGGGCGGGAAAAATAGACAAACTCAAAAACACAATGGGCCGGCGTGCATTTGGGAAATGGATGATAGCTCTGCATGCCGTTATTATCAAAGACGATCATTTCTCCTTTTTCCACATCACGGATATATTTGGCGCCCAGCAAATCGAAAGCCGCCGTTTCCGAAGCGACGATATAGCCTTTTCCAAGACGACCCAGCGCCAACGGCCGGAACCCGTTAGGATCGCGCACCACAATTAATTTATCGTTGGTTATGAACACCAGACTGAAAGCGCCTTCAATCTGGCGCACCGCGTCCTTGATTTTATCTATCAGCGATTCTTCCAGGGATTTGGCAACGAGATGAAGGATCACTTCACTATCGGATGTGGTTTGAAATATGGAACCCCGTGCTTCCAGCTTACGGCGCAGGGTTTGGGAATTGGTCAGGTTGCCGTTATGGCCCACGCCCAGGGCGCCGTCCTTATAACGGACAACAATCGGTTGTATGTTCAACTCGGCGGAAGCGCCGGTGGTGGAATAACGATTATGCCCGATACCGATATGGCCATGCAGTTCTTTCAGGTCTTTTTCAGCGAAGACATCGGAGACGAGCCCCATACCCAGTTTTTTGCGCACCGTAACACCATCGCTGACAGCTATTCCCGCGCTTTCCTGCCCGCGATGTTGCAGGGCGTGCAAAGCAAGATATGCGGAAAAAGAAGCGTTTTTATCGCCATAAATACCAACAACGCCACAAAATTCCCTTGGGCGATCCCAATCGTATTGCATGTGTGAGTGTTCCGTATATTTTGTGAAAACGCTAATATACGGATTGTCCCTAAAAACAGCTAACATAAATAATCTGAAAATGAACCGAATGCCCGGCCGGATAGGCAGGCTTGAACAAATGGCCTCAGCGCACCACCCATAACGCCAGGCCGATCCCCAGTACATCGGCGATTAAATCGGGAACGGAAAAGATGTTGTTCTTTTGGCGGCTGTCTCGGATTTCCTTACCCAGACCAATACTTAAAGTAACGGAAACCGACCAGATACGCGCTTTGCTATCGGACAGACCCAGGCGCTTCATGGACTGTATGCCCAATCCGGTCAGAAAAAAGCTTCCCACGGCGTGCTGCGCTTTGTCTTTTGCCCAAAAGGAGTCGTGGTAACTTACCGTCCGGCTGCTGTCTGATAAGGAAAAAGGAACGCCCGCCCGCGCCCATAGCGCGCAAAGCATCACCACCAACACAATGCGTTTCAAAAGGTCACCTCCATCCGAAACATAAGGGCGCCGTTTTGCGGATGCGGCCCCAAGCTCCAACGTGTCACTTCATCAAACTTATAAAGCCAGGCGTCCACCTGCGCGTCCAAAACCATCAGCAGATAGTCCAGACCGAGATACCAGTAATAACGTGTGCGTTGATCTTTGTAACTGTATGCGCCGGTTTGCCGATACAACCGGTCGTTGTGATAAACAGTATAGGCGATGGTCGCCGTAAGGGTGAAATAGAAGGCCGATTTGTAAGGGGCATCGTTATACCATTGCCCCCAACCGGGGAAAAAGAGGGAACGCAGCGCAGCGCCCCAGGGCGATTTCAACGGTTTATCGGAGAACAGCGTCCGTTTGACCGGCTTATAACGACGGCCGTAATACCAGCCATCCAGTAAAGCCAAACCATGCCACGCCGCCCCCCAGGCTAGGGTTTGGCGGAAAGCGGTTAAGTCCCGGTTGTATCCGTATTGCGTGAAGCGGTAATAATAATTGGCGGCGTTGGCATAAATCCAGGCCGCGCCACCATAAAACACGGCCGCTTTTACAAATCGTTCCTGATGAAGCTGGGCCACACCCGGTACCACATCACTCCATTGCCATGTATAACCGACTGGCGGGCTTGCCGGTGCGTTTTGTCCGTTTACAACGGTGCTCCCAAGCACACAAAGTAAAATCAAACCTTTTCTAATAGTTGCAATACACATGCAAGGCTCCCGGTAAAACGGACATTTTCAATTCGGTTAAATCATACCCTAATGCTTCGCCGTCGGCGTGGGCGGCAAAAGGTATGGTGGAACGTACGGTGATTTCCCGGCATCGACTTATCTCCACACGCGGATCATGAATATGTGTTCCCCTGTAAACCCGTAGCAAATTCCTTAACACTCTTGGGATATGCATTTTCCGGATCGTACAGATATCAAACCAGCCGTCATCAAGACGTGCCCCCGGAGTTAGTTTAAACCCGCCCCCCAGTGAAGGGCCGTTGCCAATGGTCATTAAAAACAGGTCTTGCCCGGATTGGTTCCCGTCCATGTCAATTTCCAGTGTGCAGTGGCTATAGGAACCCAAGGTAGCCAATACCGCATATAGATAAACCAAATTCCCGCGCAGCTTTTTGACACTCAGGCTTCGTTTGACCACCCAGGCGTCAAAGCCGATACCCAATCCGTTGATAAAATAACCGTCATTGACCCGCCCCACATCGATCGGACGCGGCGGAGTGTTACGAATTAATTGCAAAGCCGCCTGTGTATCGCGGGGTATATTCAAGGCCTTCACCAGGTCGTTTCCCGTTCCCACTGGCACAATGCCCAGCGCGGCCTTATTTTCCATTAAACCGTTCACCACCTCATGAATGGTGCCGTCGCCGCCCACGGCTATAACCGTATCATGCGTCCCACCCAATTGAGCCGCCAGGTTTCGGGCATGCCCCGGGCGCGCGCTGCGTACGATCGGCGCGCCGGGAAACAGACGTTGCGCCTCATTTTGAAGGGTGGCTTCCATTTGAAGCGCTTTGCCGCGCCCCGCCGCCGGATTGAGAATAAATGCCGCTTTCATTTAACAGCAATACAATCCATCTCAATGCGCACATCCCTGGGAAGACGGCGCACTTCCACGGTAGCCCGCGCCGGTTTGCTTTGGTCAAAATATTCGGCATAGATGGCGTTCACCCGACTGAAATCATTCATGTCCGACAAATATATGGTGGTTTTAACCACCTTGCCCAGATCGCTGCCGGCGGCCTTCAAAACCGCGACCATGTTTGTGATGACCTGCCGGGTCTGGGCGTCCACATCATCCGGGATGCTGTTATCACGCGGATTAATGGCAATTTGCCCGGAGAGAAAAATAAACCCGTTCGCTTCCACCGCCTGGGAATAAGGCCCGATGGGTGCCGGGGCCTGGTCTGTGCGTATTGTTTTCATGATTAAATCCTCCCAAAAATGAGCTAATTTAAAGGATTGCCTTTTTATAAGCGAATTTGTTAAAAAATGTGTGAAACTGTTTTATACACAAATGCCCGTTTCATTTGACTTTACGGCTTTCCGCGTGAAACATTGACGTATATTTTTACACTTTTCCAAATTTTTATTTTGCCCATAAGGTAAATAAATTCAAGGACTAAGGCATTTAACATTATCGTACATTGATTTTTTTCACGCTAATTATCCCCTCATCTCTTGACATATATCCCACTCGACAATTAGTATGAATCAGACGTAAGGGATAAATGTGGATAACTTGTGGATAATCCCCACTAATCCACAAAACAAAAAAGCATTGAAGCGCAAAATAAGTGACCCGGCCGACACACTTCGCTTCAAACTTTTATTTTTAAACAACTTACACATCTCTCTCATATATAAATAATCACATGAATCAGGATTGCCGACCCGATGAAACGCAATTCCTGACCACGCTTATTGTGGATAAACGAATTAAAGGACGTTTAAATGGCGCAGAATTCACTATCGGAAACATCTTCTAATTCCGCTTCCGTATGGCCTGCTATTTTGGATGTTATCAAACAGAATATAAACATCCGTAGCTTTAATACATGGTTTGCTCCCGTTAGCCTCGTGGAACATAACGAGAAACAGCTTATGCTGGAAGTCCCTAATCGTTTTTTCTCTGAATGGATCGAAAACCATTACAATACCCTTTTGCAGAACGCTGTTACACAGGTTCTGGGCGACAGTAAAAAAATCGTTTTCAGTGTTAAAAATAACGACACGGCGCCGGAATCACCTTATGGCGCGCAGGATTGGGCCGCTCCCTCATCCAAACCCGGAACGGTCACCACGCCCAACAATCCACAGGCGGAATATGTATTTTCTACCCGCATCAATGAACGGTATCTTTTTGAAAATTTTATTATTGGCGACAACAATAAATTCGCCAGCGCGGCGGCACAGGCTGTTGGCGACGCCCCCGGCCGCACCAATTACAATCCGTTAATCATATACGGGCGCACCGGTCTCGGCAAAACCCATCTTATTCAGGCCATTGGTAATCATGCCCGCCAACATAACCCGGATATAAAGGTATATTACGCCTCGAGCGAAACCTTTACTTCGCATTTTATCAGCGCCATTCAGAAAAACAAAGTGGCCGAATTTTCCGCCTTTTACCGTTCCTGCGATATTCTGTTGATTGATGATATTCAGTTTTTCTCCAATAAGGGAAAAACCCAGGAAGAGTTCTTTCATACCTTTAACGATCTGCATCAAAACGGCAAACAAATCGTGCTGACTTCCGACCGGCCGATCAACGAACTGAACGCACTGGAAGAACGCCTGATTTCACGCTTTAAATGGGGTCTGGTGGTCGATATTCAGCCGCCTGATTTTGAAACCCGGCTGGCCATTCTGCGCCGGAAATGCGATGAAAGCGAGTTGGACATTCCCGAGGATGTGCTGGAATACCTGGCCGTCAACCTGGTGGATAATGTCAGGGAACTGGAAGGCGCCCTGACCAAAATCATGGCACAGGTCACCTTCACCGCCGCGGAACCGACCATCGAGCTGGCGCGGGGCATCGTTACTGAAATCGCCCGCCCCGATCAAAACATTTTGAACATTGACACCATCGTTCAGTATTGCGCCAAAGTGTTCGAGGTTTCCGCGGATCAGATTCGCGCTAAAACACGCAAAAAGAACATTGTGGAAGCGCGCAAGGTGGCTATGTACCTGTCTAAGGAACTGACCCGACATTCCCTGGTTACTATCGGATTACATTTTGGCGGACGTGATCATTCCACTGTTATTCACGCCCTGGAATCGGTGAACGAGCGCATGGCCACGGAACCGACCTACCGCAACAAACTGGAAAGCATGAAAAAACATCTGGAATATAACCGTTAAGGTTTTTTCCTTTTCGGCCTGGGCGCCGGTAGCGCCGTCACGGTAATCCGTGCCAGTTCGGAAAGTCTCCCGGCATCATCCAGAAGATTATCCATGCTAAAATAATTTTTTGCCCCCGGATACGGGGGCGCTTCATCGGGTTCCCCCAGCCATTGACGCCCCTGTGGGGTGGGTTTGATAAATAAGCGGTTATCGCAGACCAACGCAAAAATCTTACCATCAAGATAAAGCCCGTACTCACCAAACATCTTTTTATATTCAACATCACCGGCGTTCCGTAACTGGTCGCATACAAAGCGGACAAAAGATATATCACTGGCCATTGATCATCCTTCCCTTTCCGTTTCGGACGCCCCACCCCAAAATTTTATTTCCGGCATATAGTCGATACGACCATGAAAAAAAGCGTATCGATAAAATTCGGCCAGACCTTCACGTGAGGCCTCGTCGAAATCGCGTTTAATATGGCGTGATATCAGGCGATTAAACGCCGGATTATCGGAAACAAACGGCTTGCGGAAAAGCGCATCAAGGCGTTCGATGCTTTTGGCGTCCACGCTTTCCCTGACCAACCACAGATGTGTTGTCAACGGCGTGTTGGTCATTTCGCCCCATTGTTCGGCCACATCCCAATCGTGTTCCCCACCTTTTTCCAGAGCTGGCAGGCCGGCGAACAGGCGCGGCATGTTTTCGGGGCAGTTGTCACGCACGGGATGCGCTTCCGTTTCGAAACGCTCCAATAAAATCAAATCCAGCCAGTGCCAGAACAACAAAGAGCTTTCATCCACACAGATGCGATCCAGGGAAGAGGCCCCGGCAAAGCTGACCCGGGCGATCCCGCTTTCCGTGGAACAGCTTAACGCGGCATTTTTTAACACACGCCAGCCGTGACGATTGATACGGGCAAAATCCATTACCTGGATCAGAGCAATGTCCACGTTCTCTTTTAAAAGCATATCATACAGCGTTGGCCCGTCGGCGCGGCGGCAGTCAAACCCGGCGGTGGTCAACAGGGGTACATAAGGATCGGCCAGAAAGGAAGTCGAGAGGACAACCCGGGGGCGCGCATCCTGGGAACCGGCAAAGAGGACTTGCGCGTTCATGGCGCGGGCTCCGAAATATACATGGTAACACCGATCGTCAGTGCAACACCTGTAACGGGCAACGTCTCGGGTCCGGCACCGTTTCGGCCATAATAGATATCCACTTCGGCAAAGGCATCAAAGCCTTCGCTCCACTCCCAGCGCACACCGTAAAGTATATGGGGCATCAGGTTTTCATCACTGTAATCTTCCCGGTAGCGGTTATCGGAAACCAGGCTTAACAGGGAAGCGCCCGCGCCAAAATAAAACGGCACATGCTCCGCCAGTCCGTTTGGTTTTTCCCATAACAAAAAAATACCGAATTCGGAAAAACGATAGGCGGTTTCGCCGGCCAGCGGCAGCGTGGTACAGTGCACGCTTTTACCCGCCGTGTATTTCAAATGCAATCGTCCGTCGGCCAGCGCGGCCACATCATGTCTTAAAAAAAAACGGTAACCTATGCCGGTTTGGAATCGAATATCATATTGGGATGAGGCCTGCGCGCCGGGCCATCCGGCCGTTCCGGCGGCGCCGATACCAATCTGTCCATGGGCCGGAAAAGACAGAACAATCAAAATTAAAAGTAAACGCATCAGTCCAGTTGAAAAGGTGAATCGGATTGATCTTCATGGCGGATTTCATCCACCGGTTCCGCTTTGTTTTTACCGGCATACAGCCGGTTGGGGGCGTTAAAAACAATACCCGGTTGCCCGCCGATATTTTTATAGGCATGCACCACGCCCGGAGGAATGATAACCGCAGCGGGATGATCCTGCCCCACGGCCACTTTCATGCGATAACCATAAGTCGGGGAATCTTCCCGGGCATCCCACAAATAAAGCATAAAATTAGACGGTCCGATGAATCCGAAATAATCGGTCTGATCCACATGTTCATGCGGGCCGCGGGCCACACCGGGCAAAGTCATGGATATATAGCTCATCACCGGGTGCCGGCTGGCTTCCAGTTCATCTTCCCGGTATAATTCACATAACCAGCCGCGTTCATCGATGAATTTTTGAAGCGGACGGATCACCACATCATGAATGACGCCTTTTTGAAATTCCATTACATTATTCTCCTTCGCTTTCCAAAATATATTGACAACGGTCTAAAAATCTTCCCGTGGGAAAATTGACCGCCAGAACATAACCGCCTACCAACATATAAACGGCAAACAGACTTAAATTCCCGCTGAACACAAAAATTATAAATGCCAGCAAGGCTATCAATTCCCCCATTATCCAGAGGATGAGCTGATATTTACGATCCGCGAGGCGGCACAAAGTCCATAACTGGTTATGGTCCTTCGTTTTTAGGCGAAAACCCGACATTTGTTTATCCGCCACATACAGGCTGCGTTTCAATCCTATAACGCCGATCACCAAAAACAAAACCGCCGTCATCACCACCTGGTCCAACAGGCGGTAATCGGCAAGTGGTTTCAATGATTCGGGACTGATGTAAAACAACCCAACAGCCAGAGCCGAAAGCCCCGGCGCCGTACTGAACATACTTAGCCAGAGGATGCGCATCTGTTTTTGGTGTTCGGCCCGTTCAAACATGACAATTTCCTATTCCAGATAAAAGGGTGTGCTGAATGGGGGGATCTCATGCTGCCGCGCCATCAACGCCTGCACCTCATCGGCAAACAGAGGACTGATTTCGATGTCCGTTGCGCCATCGTCATCCGCCGGAAGAGGGTAACCGGCCTGCCGCAACCATCGGGCATACAAGCGGTTCATATCCCGCCGGGCCGTTTCGGGACTGTCCAGGCCTTCACCGTTTTTTAAGGCGCTGAATTCCTCGCTGCGTTCCACCTCCAGCGTCATGGTGGCGCGGGCATGATTTAAGGCGTCAAAGACAAATGTTTCGAATTTATAACCGTTTTTATCACGCGGCTGGACGACACGACCTTGTTCATCCACAAACGGAATTTGTTTATGGGCTACATGATACGGCAGCCGGAAACCATGATCGGTCTCCTTTTCCACAAACGCCACATCAATCATATGCACCGCGATGGAACCGGCCCAATATTTCAATCCGCCATTAGCGTCCGTGGCTTGCATCTGCTCGTCGGTCATGTCGCTGTATTCAACCAACGCAGTTTTTCCTTCCATGCTGCAAATAACGCCCATTTTTTCACCGGAATAGGCTTTATGCACCACCTTATTGGACATATCGGCGCCGGCGGCGATATGATAGCCGATGTATTCCGGTTCGCAAATCCGGGTGAGTACATTATCCACCTGAAAATAAAAGATATGCTCGATTCCCCGGTGGCGCATATCTTTCACGGCGCCACTGTCCCACATGGCTTTTAACGCGCCACCATGACCGTTTGGGCTCATAAAAACGGAATCTTTTCGATCGAGAATCAATTTACCCTGTTCATCCACGGCAGGCAGCATTTCCTGACGAAAAAAGAACACATTTTCCGGCCGCAGACCGAAATAGCGGTTTTCCCGGAAAAAAGCAACGGTTTGTTTGTGATTCGAATGACTGGTCATGATATACCACGGGATGACGGTATCATAACGCCGGGCGCGGCTGATGATCTTTTCCGCGTGTAACTGAAAAAGGGATTTACGCTTTACGGGTGTAACGGGATACATCCCTTTCGGGCCATCAAACCCCAAACGACTGCCCTGCCCGCCGGCCACCAAAAAGGCCGCTACCTTTCCCTTGCGCAGGGCTTCTTCCCCCAGGCGTCGCATGGCCGCGTCTTTATCCACCCGATCCGCCAGGCGCACAATGGGCGCTTCTTCCATCTCGCGTGAAACGGTGGTGTTTTGTTGACGGGTCAGTTCTATCAATTGACTCAGATTGTCAAAATCGATTTGTTCAATCTGTTTTAAAAGATGCTGACGTTCCGCATCATTCAATTCATTCCAAAATTTCAGAACATGCGTTTGTTCGTATTTTCTGAGTAAATTTTCAGCTTGTGTGTAGGTTAACATACCGTAGTCGGATTAGTGAAACAATTAAAAAGGCTAAAGTTAGCCATTTAAACAGTTAAATGAAACAGAGTATATCAATAAAGAATGATTTATAGACCCGGCATTCAGATTCTGCGGATGACATACCGGGTGGTTCCGGTTAAGGATGAGGCGCCCTTTTAACAAGGCACCCCGTAATGTCGTCGCGGTACGCTAACTTAAAAGTGAAACCGCGGGATGCCTATTTATTAATATCCAATACCAGGAGAGTCAGGTCATCGTCAAAAGTGCCGCTCGCGTTACCCGTATAATTTTTAAGGTCTTCAACGATTTTATGCAGGAAAGTACCGGCTTTATAACGGGCGTAACGTCGCATGGCTTTTTCTATGCGTGCATCGCCAAATTGTTCGCCATCGGAATTGATCGCTTCCTGCAGACCGTCGGTATATACAAACAAACGGATGGGGCCGGTCAGGTCACGTTCCCTTGTTTCGTAAGTGATACCTTCATCCATAACACCCAGTAAAAATCCTTCCGAATCCAGCGTTTCGATTGTTTTGGATTGATAATCATACAACAGGGGTAGTGGATGGGCGGCATTGCTGTATATCAATTTATGGCGGGCATGATCCACGACACCGTAAAAAGCGGTGAAAAAATCACCGGTTTGCACCACATTGCAAAAATCATGATTTAAGGCTTTAAAAACACGTCCGGGGTCTGTTTCCGTGCGGGCATATTTCCCGAGGGTCATTTTAAACATGGCCGACAACATTGCCGAAGAAACCCCGTGTCCGGTGGCATCGGCGATAAGGAAACCGGTCATGTTTTCATTGATTTCGAATACATCGTAAAAATCCCCGCCCAATTGGTGTGAAGGGGTAAACGAGGCTTCACAATGCAGCCCACTGCTATCTGGCAGGCGTTCCGGCAACAAACTTTTTTGCAGATCGCCTGCTTTTTTGAGGTCTTTTTCCAGTTGTTTATTTTTCTCTTCTATAATGCCTTTTTGGGCTTCCACCTGCCCAAGGGCTTCCTTTAAATCCGATGCCTGTTTTTCCAGCAATTCGTTTTGCCGGGTAATTTTTTCAATTAAGGCCAAACGATCCATGCTGATGGCAATGTATTCGGCGATGGCTTCCAATAAAAAGAGATCGCCGTCATCGAAGTACATGGCTTCGTTATTTTCGATGTACAGCACACCATAGATTTTACTTTGCGTGGAAATGGGAAAACCGAAAAAGGACGGATAACCCGGCGTAAGTGGCGGGATGGTGTTTACCGGACTTTCCACAAGTCTTTGGTTATGTTTCAGGATATGTTGCAACGCCGTGCTTTCCGGCGCTTCTTTTTCCGGCGGATAACTTTGCAAAAAAGTATCCACGCTTAAGCCCGCGGCGGCTTTCAGGCAGGGCATGCCCGCTTCGTTTTTAAGAAATATGGCCACGGTCGCCGATTCGAAAAAGGTTTTAACCAGCCGCTGGGTAATAAACGCCAGCAATTCGTTTATATCCGTGCTGGCGGCTATTTTTTTACCGATTTCGTTGATGATTTGCACTTGCAGATAGCGTTTTTCCAGCAAACGATCGTTGTGGATTCTTTCCGTCACATCGGTAAAGGACTCGATGATTTTAACCCGATTATTACCTTTATCACGCAGCACCGTGCCTTCGCGTTCGATATACCGCATCTGTTGTTTGCGGTTTAAAATTTGCCCCACAGTTTTTTTGTTGGTCATTGCTTCATTGGCCAGGTCTTCATCGGAAAAAAGGGAACCGTTGAAGACAAAAATATCCAACAGGTTTTTCGTTTCGGCCTCTTCCCGAGTATAGCCGGTGATTTCTTCGGCGCGCCGATTCCAGGATAAAATACGCCCTTGCGCATCATAGGTGATAACCGCTATGGGCGCATGATTAAAGATGGATTCCACATGTTCCTTGTTACCGCGCACTTCCGCGTACAGCCTTTCCAGTTCCGCCGTGTATTCACGTACATCATCTTTTAGCCTGAGATGCGTACGGGCTTTTTCGATAGCGTGACGCAAGACCAGTAAATCGATAGGTTTGATCAGGAAGTCGGACACCTGATGGCGCAGGGCGGTTATGGCCTTGTCCATATCGCCGTGGCCGGTCAGGACGATGATTTCGGTCTCTTTATCCATGGCGCGGATTTCACGAATCAGGTCAATTCCGCTCATGCCCGGCATCATCAGGTCGGTTACCACTATACGCGGTTGTTTGATGCGGAATGTTTCCAGCGCTTCCATACCGTTTGTCGCCAGAAAAACACGGTAACCTTCTTCCTGCAAAAAGCGTCCCATGGTATCGGTGATATTGACTTCATCATCCACCACAAGCACGCTGCGATGAAAATAACTACCGTTTTCCAACTCTGTCAGGAGTTCGTTTTCATCCTTAAAAATTTCCAGCCAACCCATACTGTCTTTCCATGTTTTACGTGTATGTAAGCTAAGTTCGACAAACGGGCCTGAAAGGTTAATATGTGGGCGGCTTTGGCAGGTAAATGAACGTATTCGGGCTTATCCAACCCGTTTATGAAAACGAATAGTGGCCAGTCCGAAGGAGACCATGCCCACCAGCAACATAGCCAGCGTTTCCCGCCACAAATGGATGTAGGAAGTTCCCTTGAGATATATTTCGCGGATAACTACCATGAAATAACGTAAGGGGTTCAGATAGGTGATCCATTGAATTACATCCGGCATATTTTCTATGGGTATGAAAAAACCGGACAGCAGCAGGGCAAATATCATAAAAAACCAGGCCACGAACATTGCTTGTTGCTGGGTGGAAGCAATGGTGGAAGCCAGAATGCCCACACCGAGCGTGCTGATACTGAATAAAACGCTCATGCCCAGCAACGTCCATAGGGAGCCTTGCATCCATATATTGAAGATCAACCCCGCACTGATTATGGAAACGATGACCAAGATAAAAGCGGATAGCGCGAAAGGTATGATTTTTCCCAGCATCAACTCACCCTTGCGCAAGGGTGTAACCATAAGCTGTTCCAGCGTACCCAGTTCCTTTTCTCGAACAATGCTCATAGCGGTTACCAGAACCGTTACCATGGTAATAAGCGTGGCAATGATGCCCGGTACAATATTGTTAACGCTTTCCAGGCTGGGATTATACCACATGCGCGGTTCGATTGCTACGGAATGCACCCGCGTCCATTCCCGTTGAAGCGCCGGCGCCCGTTGTAGCAACTCGCCCTGTAACGCGGCGCTAAGCTGGGCCACATAGGCCGCCACCACGCCGGCGGTGTTCCCATCCACACCATCTAAAATGATCTGAACATCCGGCTGAACGGCATTGACCAGGTCTTTTTCAAAATGCGGCGGGATTACCACACCGACCGAAATACTTCCTTCGTCCATCCAGTGGTGTAACTCCTTCTCCGAATGGGTTTGAGCGTAAAGCCTGAAGGTTACGTTTTCATGGAAGGATTCACCGACCCGCCGGCTGACATGTGTGTTATCCAGATCAAGAATTCCAATGGTAATGTTTTTAACATCCGTGGTAATGGCAAAACCCAACAGGATAATTTGCACCACGGGCATTACAAAAAGGATGGCAATATAGGAGCGTTCCCTCAATATCTGCCGGAACTCTTTCTGAACCATGTATAAAATACGTTGCATTCGGTGTCCTTTTATCCTGTCAATCCAATGTGGAACTGAATTTTTTTGTGCTAATCACCAGCAACAGGGCGGTCATCCCCACCAAAATCAATGTTTGCGGCCAAAGTTCGGCGATCCCGATACCCTTAAGCATCACGCCGCGGATGATCTGTAAAAAATGCGTGGCCGGTATGAGACGCGATACCCACTGAAACGGTAACGGCATGCTGGCTATCGGAAAAATAAAGCCGCTCAACATCACCGTGGGTAAAATGGTTACCATCAGGGTAATCATCATGGCGATTTGCTGTTTATCGGTGATGGAAGAAATCAACAACCCGATGCTGAGACCGGTGGAAATGTAGAGGATCAGGGCACCGTTAAGAAAAAGCAGGGAACCGTTCACCGGTACCTGGAACCAGAAGCGGGCCGCCACCAAAATCATCACACTGATGCCGTAGCCGATGGCCACATAGGGGATCACCTTTCCGAGAATAACCTGGAAAGGACGCACCGGACTGACCAAAATTTGCTCCATGGTACCCATCTCCTTTTCCCGCACAATGGCAATGCTGGTCAACAGGGTGCTGATTAACAACAGGATTACGGCCACCAGACCGGGCACAAAAAAGTACGATGATTTTAAATCCGGATTATAAAGGGTGCGCGGAATGGTTTTAAAAGCCGCGGGAAAAAGCGTGTTATGCGTAAGGGTGAAATTAAAAGCAATCCGCCCCAAATACTTATTGATATAATTTGCGGCGTTGGGATCGGTGGCGTCGATGATCACCTGTACGGGTGTGTGCAATCGTGTCCGCGTCTGACGGCTGAAATGCGCCGGAATGACGAGCACACAGCGGGCGAAACGCTTTTGAAAAACATCCGTGATTGTTTCTTCCGGGATATCGCGGGCAACAATAGTAAAAAAATCGACCGCTTCCAGTTGCCTAATCAAGTCCCTCGCCATAGGTCCGTGATCGTGATCGATGACCACGGTGGGAATATTGCGCATTTCGAGGGTAATGGCATAACCGTATAAAAACAGCATCATCAACGGCATCACAAAAATGATCACCAGAGTCTGACGGTCGCGCATGATATGAAAAAATTCTTTTTTAATGATGCTTAAAAATATCCGGTTCATTTGATTTCACCGCGTTGATTAACCACTTCCAGAAAAACATCCTGCATCGTCGTTTTACCGTAGCGCTCTTTTAACACCGCGGGCGCGTCCAGTTCCACAATACGACCGTCCTTCATAATACTGAGACGATGACAGTATTCGGCTTCATCCATGTAGTGGGTGGTCACAAAAATTGTTTTGCCCGCTTCGGCCAGCCGGTATATAAGCAGCCAAAAATCCCTGCGAGAGGCCGGATCGACTCCACTGGTGGGTTCATCGAGAAAGATGATCGGCGGATCGTGCAAAATGGCGGCGCTTAAAGCCATGCGCTGCTTCCAGCCCAACGGTAAATCGCTGGTTAGCTGGTCGATTTGATCGCTCAGACCGAGATAGGTCACCAGTTCTTCGGTTTTACGCTTAATTTCCCCTCGGCTTAAGCCGTACAAGCCACCGTAAAACTGAATATTTTCACGCACGGTCAGGTCTTCGTACAGGCTGAATTTCTGACTCATGTAACCGATATGCATTTTAATTTTTTCATAGGCGGTATAAACGTCGAAGCCCGCCACGCGCGCCTGTCCTTCCGTCGGTAGCAATAATCCGCATAGCATGCGGATGGTTGTGGTTTTACCGGCACCGTTGGCGCCCAAAAATCCGAATATCTCCCCTTTATTTACTTTAAAGGAAATGTGATCCACCGCTGTGAACCGGCCGAAACGCCGGGTCAGATTTTCCGCTTCCACCGCCGGTTCAGCCATGCGCTTCTTCCTGCATTAAATAGAGAAACAGGTCTTCCAACTGCGGTTCCGCGGGTTGAATGTTGTTCATATCGATATTCAGTTTTTTAAGGATGGTTGACAAGGTATCCTTTTGATCGCCCGGTACATAGATATGCAAACCGTCTCCAAATAGTTGAATTTCCAGATCGCTGTTTTCCCGGATGTATTGAAATGTGCGCGCGGGGGTGGCCGTTTCCAGGCGGTATATGACACGAGGCAGGGTGCGCACAATACTTTCCGGCCGGTCAAAAGCCAGAAAAGCCCCCTCATGCATCAGCGCCACGCGATCGCATAAAACGGCTTCGTCCATATAGGCGGTGGATACCAGAATGGCGACCCCTTCCTGACGTAAAGTGTGCAATATTTCCCAAAATTCATGCCGTGAAACCGGGTCCACGCCAAAAGTGGGTTCATCCAACACAATGACCCGGGGTTGATGGATCAGCATGCAACTCAGAGCCAGTTTTTGTTTCATGCCGCCGGATAACATGCCGGCCAGACGATCCCGGAAAGGACCGAGACGGGAAAAGGCATACAAACGTTCCATGCGCGCCGCGCGTTCGGCGACGGGCACATCGAACAGATCGGCAAAAAAAAGCATATTCTGTTCCACGGTTAAATCCTGATACAGACTAAAGCGTTGCGGCATATAGCCAATGTGGGAGCGCACAAAGGCAGTGTCTGACTGCGCTTCGCGATCCATGAAACGTATGTGCCCTTCGTCCGGCGTCAACAGGGTAACCACCATGCGCATGGTGGTGGATTTACCGGCGCCGTCAGGCCCAATCAATCCGACAATTTCGCCGTAATGCACATCAAAACTCACATCACGCACGGCCCGGGTGGCGCCAAAATGTTTCCTTAAACGGCGAACCTCAAGCGCGGTCATTATGACCCCAGTTCCACATCCACCGGCATGCCAAGCTTGAGCGATCCGGAAGAGTTATTGACTGTAATCTTAACACGATAGACCAACGTGGTGCGTGTTTCCTTTGTCAGGATGGTTTTGGGCGTAAATTCGGAACGATCCGAAATGTAACTCACCGTGCCGCTCAGGGCATCTTCCAGACCATCGGCAAATATACGGGCCGGGTCGCCCACACGGATGGATGTCAATGCCGTCAGCGGCAGATAACAGATAACATCCACCTGATCGGTGTGGGCCATTTCGAACAAAGGCATCCCCGGTGCCGCCCATTCACCCGGATTATGCAATCGTGTCAGGATCATACCATCTTCAGGTGCCGGTATGCGTGCGTCATCCCGGTTCATCCGGCTGACCCGCAGGGCCGCCAGTACGGCCGTTTTTTTACTGTCCAGCACTTTTTCCTGCGCCCGCAATGCCCTTTCCTGAGCCTTGAGGGAACGCACCTTACCATCTGCTTCATCAAATTGCTGTTCCGTGGCGGCGCCCTGTTTATATAGCGCGGTGATCTTTTTCAGACTCTTTTCCGCCAGCTCCATACTAACCGCAAGTTGCGCGATTTGCGCACGTAACGCATCCCGGTTAGCTTCGATTTCACCGAGACGCGCCCGGTCGGCCTGCATGCGGGCATGACTGCGCCGGCTGTTGATGACAGCCAATAGCATCCCTTTTTGGACTGGATCGCCTTCCCGAACAAACATGGAATCGATTACACCGGCCGTACGCGCGCTGATGCGCAATACATCGGCGTCCACCTTGCCCTGGTAACGATGTGCGCTGTTATTTTGATCGCCGCAGGAAACGATCAAAGCAAAGAAGAATACTCCGACACGCCACCATAGTCCCCGCGCGCCATAAATATGATTTATCCGTATCTGTATCATTTTAATCTCCAATCGGCAACAGGTTTACCGCTTAAAAATTCCATTTCATTGTATTCTGTTTTAACCGCTATTTTCAGGGCGGCCAGATTCAATTCCGCTTCTGTCAGATTTAAAGAAGCTTCTTCCAATTCCGAAGGCCGCGCCCGGCCTTGCTCCACTTCCGCCTTGAGCAAACGCCATTTTTCACGGTTCAACGCCACCTGTTCCTTACGAACTGTCAAATCTGATTTTAAAGTTTGCCAGGCATCTTTTTTGTCTTCAAAGCGTTGATGCCAGGCTTCGCTTAAGGCTTTTTTTTGCAGAGCCAGCGCCTTTTGGCCATAGTCGGCCGCTTCCACAGCATGTCGGTTTTTCATGCCGGACCAGATATCCCAACTCAGATTGACACCGGCCACATAATAATCCATCCATTCGTTCCGGATAACATCCACGCCTGGTTTACCGTAAATATAAGACGCGCCGGCCGTGATTCTCGGCCAATAAGAAGCTTTCTCGATCTCTTTTTGTTTTGCCATAAGTCGTTCCTGCCAATCCAACGCCTGCCAGGCCTCGACTTGTTTTTCCTGCCATTCAGGGGCCGTTACGGGAAGGGATTCTTCAAAAGGCGCCACCGTTACATGAAAACCGAATAATCTGTCCAGCGCCCTTTGCAGTTGTTTTTGAGTATTATCCAACTGTACTGTTTTTTGTTTAAGTTGCAAACGTTTCAGGCGGATATCGAGAGAATCGACCTTACGGGCTAACCCCTGTTGTATTAATGCATGCAGTATTCTGCCATGTATCGTGAGACGTTTTAACGCGGCGTTTACAATCTTTTTGCGTAAGTTCATTTCCTGTATGCGTCGATACAAGGTGGCAGCTTTCAGGGCTTGTTCCTTATAGGCACGGGCGTATTCCGTTGCGGCCAGCTTACTCTTCAGGTAGGCGGCATCGATGGCCGATTGGATCTTAAAACCGTTGAACAAGGCATAGCCGACCGGCAGGGCTGTTTTATAGGCATCATGCTGTCCCAGGGAAAAGCCCACGGCAGGTGCGGTGGGTACAGGCTGAAAAGAGACATTTAACACTTCACTGACATAATTATATTGAGCCTGAAATGACAAAGTCGGCCATAGTAATCCTTTTTGAGACGCCCATTGCGCCTCGCTTTGTTTTTGTCGCCAAAACCGGCTATTCAGCTCCATATTGTTTTCGCCCAAACGCGTCATCAATTCACTAAGCGATTGAGCCGTTATTATCAGGCTTAACACGAACAGCCACTGTATAACTCGAAAAATTTGTTTCCGCATGGTTTTACCGTTTTTTTAGTGATAAGCGGTTTATAAGTTACTAAAGTGTTAATATACAACCATTTTCGTGAAAATTGTAATATTTAAATATTGGTTTCGGGATAAAACTGACCTATTTTATATTCCAAAATATAAGGAAGCTTTTGCATGGAAATTAAATTATTTTCGGATATTGTATGTCCCTTTTGTTATATCGCCGAGGCAACCATCATCCCCGCCCTGATCAAAAACCACAATGTTTCCTTTTTACGTCTCGGCATGGAACTGCATCCTAAAACACCGCCGGGTGGTGTAGATATTTCCGATGAACGTTACGCTCCCTTCCGGGCATATGTTGAACAATATGCCCGTTCGTTTAATATGGACGGGATACGCCTGCCTGAAAAAACATATAACACACGTAAATTTCAATTGGTAGCCGAGGCGGCGCGTGAACAGGGTCGTTTGGATATTTTTTGGCAGGCGGGTATGGAGGCCTATTGGAAAGAACAGGCGCCTTTGGATGACGACACGGTGCTGGAGCAACTGGCCACATTAAGCGGAATGCCCTCGGGCAGTGTCCGCGCGGCGTTGGACAACATGGCCTTTGCCCTGCGGCTGGATAAACGCCGGTATAACGCCCTTAAGCTGGGCGTGCAA
The DNA here is from genome assembly GCA_003696775.1 of Calditrichota bacterium. GTDB lineage: Bacteria > Calditrichota > Calditrichia > Calditrichales > J004 > J004. The sequence goes on along the minus strand of RFFS01000144.1, from coordinate 10,415 downwards.
ACCCTGCCAGCCTTTATGTGGGGACGACAGGCGATCTTAGGATGCCAGCCTTTGGAAACGTTCCGGAAGGCATTTCAAAAAAACATGGAATAGCCTGTTTAACGGCTCATCCCGCCTTTTTTAATCGAAAATATCTGCACTTGCATTCTAAACCGCTCGTCTGGCTATCATTCAGGCATGGTTGCGATATGACGGCAGCCTTAAAACACTTTCAAAATGTAGCCGCCTGCTGAATTACCGCCTTGGATGAGAACAATGGATTGGTGCAAAAGAGAGGATTGCAGATAAAAACGGCCGGCCTTTTTTGTGCCGGGTAACGGCCTTCTTCCTGAAAATGCAAAATTTTTCGCGGTTCATATATCTGGGAAGCGGTTCTGAAAAGCGCACGTGTTTCCGCCAAATCCGGTGAACCTGTTATGGAAAATTCCACATATTTCTTGGACATCCATTCCAGTGCGACCGCCAAATGGGCCACCATGCGTCCTTCCCGTTTCACCATATAAGGCAGACTTACAGCTTGTATGGTTTTTAGGGCATATTGATAATAAGATGGTTGGTGAAAGTAAACGGACATTTGATATAATACCAGCGCGGCAACCGCATTATCCTCCACTGGTTTTTGCAAAGGGACAAATCGATTGACATCATCGGGAACCGATGCGAAAAACCCCCCGTAAGTTTTATCCCAGAATTGGTCGATCATAGCATCGGTGAGGCGTCGCGCATCTCTTAGATAGGGCTTATCTCCCGTAGCACGAGCAAGATCGATCAGGGCAAGAGCAAAATAAGCCTGTGCCTTTAAATATGGACGCTTTTGAACGACCTGCTTCCGCATACGATTATCTTTACTGACTTTTGAGGAGGGCAGGGTTTGTAACATCCAACCCGGTGGTTGCATTCTTTCTTTTAATAAAAAATCCGCTGCCCGGCGGGCTTTATCAAGATATGCTGTCTGGCGGCTGACTTCAAACAATCGTACATAGGCGCTAATCATTTCACCGTTTTTATGGGTATAGACAGAGTGATCTATCGGTGGAATACCATAACTTCGGCGTTCATTATCCATCAAACGGTAATATGCACGGGCATCCATCTCTACGGGAAGTCGCGTAGCTACATCTTCCTGACTGGTATAAAATGTACCGTTTTTATCCATCATCATCCCGCTCATGTATTTGTCAACATAACGGGCGCCCCGCAGGTATTTTTCATCACCGGACAACCAATAGGCCGCTGCAAAAGCCGACATGGCAGCTGCCTGATTACTTATGCGTTTTTCCGGAACAATATTTTCCCATTTATTAATGGAAGCCACAAAAACGCCACCCCATACCGTATCAATCTGTTTTAAAAGTCCGTTTATGGTCTGAAAAAGCGCCCTACGGGGGTATGGTCCTGTGCCACGATGCCCTCTTAATTCCAACTGATATATTTGGGCGTAACTGTATAAACTTTTTTGTTGACTTCCCCAGCCACCGAGTGTTTCATCATAAATATTATCGAGTTGTCCCAATACCTGATCTTTCAGAACATCCAAAGGAGAAGAATTTGTTTCGTTCGGAGCAGGAAACGGTGCGTTGTCATCCCTGATTAATTGGTGATTTTTTTGTCTTTTGATCAATTCTTCGAGCACGGCAATAAAATTTTGCGGTGACCGACTGCCACGTATAGCATGAACCTGTTTACCCGCGGGTGACATAAAGATCAATGCGGGCCAGGCCCAATCAGAATAGCGTTCACCTATATCGGGACGTGACTCACTGTCCACCTGAATGGCAATGAAATGTTCATTTATCAAATGAATAACATCGGGATGTGTATAGGTACGTTCCACCATCCAACGGCAGGCCGTACACCCTTCCATTCCGATATCTACAAAAATTAATTTATTGTTTTTTTGCGCATCGGCGAAAGATAGTGCATTCCATTCTCGCCAATGTATGGACTCTTGTGCGTTGATGTATGACAGGATAACAGTGGTTAATAATATTAGCACTTTTAACCTGATTCGATAAATGGTTTGTTGCATAGCACCCGTCCTTTTTGTTCCTAAAACAAAATAAAAGAGATGCCTTTCGTATCGCGATTTTATAACTTTTTTAACTTAAAACTGAATCAAGGCATGAAAAACACACCAACACCCTATTTTATATAGACGATTTTACGCGACTGTATCTGTCGGCCGCTATGTACAACCAGCCAGTAAATTCCCGAGGCGACCGACTGCCCCAGCCGGTTCCGGCCGTCCCATTGAAAAACACGCTGTCCGGGGGATTGCCGGGCCGCGTCGTAAAGGCTGATCATGCGCCGACCGTTGACATCATAAATACTGGCCGCAACGTGCGCCGTCCTTTTTATGGTAAGGGAGAATTGAATACGGCCGTTAAAAGGGTTGGGCCATCCTTCGGAAAGGGTGATGTTTTGCGGCGTCGGAGTGTATGCAGGTGCAACAATAGCGGTAGGCGTTCCCGCTTCCCAGGCAAATAGTCCGCCGCCTTGCGTACCGATAAGCAGGTCGCCGTCACCGTCATTGTCCCAGTCGTATATAAACGGTGCGGTTTTCCGCGCGGGACGCAAATTCAATACATCCACCCGGTGAAAAAGCGTGTCCTGTTCCGGCGTGCATTCAAAAAACTGTACTTCACCCTGATCAAACCCGACTATCAAATCCGGATCGCCGTCCGCATCCCAATCGTAAAACGCCGGATAGGCACATCCACGCGCCTGGTATCCGGCAACCGGCAACACGATTGCCTTAAATTGAGGCGTTTGAGGGTCACCGGTGTTTTCATAAAAATTGAGCAAACCGTCAAACTCACCGATACATAAATCGGCGTCACCGTCACCGTCCCAATCCGCCAGGCGCGGCACGCTTCTGCTGCCCACATCAATATCCATGTATTTGGTGGTAATACGCACAAACAAAGGGTTGTCCGCCCTACCCTGATTTTCAAAATAGGCCAGTTTGCCATTGCTGCGCCCCATAAGCATGTCGGGATCGCCGTCATCATCCAGATCAAAAATTTCCGGGGCACAGTTGTAGATATTATCGGTATCGATGGTAAGGGATGGGTCATAACGCATAACCGGTTTGGAAGCACTGCCCGTGTTGCGGTACACCAACGCCTGTCCGTGCGAGGAGGAAGCGATGGTTTCCGTCTGATTACCGAGTATCCAGTCCGGATCACCATCATCATCCAGATCATAAACCGCCGGCACACATTCATTGCCCATGTCGAATACATCGAGATAGTTATCGCTTAAAATGATATGTTCCGGCTGCGCGGCACTTCCGATATTTTCCATATAATAGAAATTACTGTTCAGGCTTTGCGAAAGCGAGAAGGCGCCGCCCAAAACCGTCGCGAAAAGGTCGAGGTCGCCGTCACCGTCCACATCAAAAAGGGAAGGCGCGTTAAAGCCGCTGGTAAGCAGGGGTGTTTCCGGAGGATAGCTATCCATGGTGCGTTCCATGCGGGCGCTGTCGCAACGACCGGTATTTGTAAAATAATACAGGCTTTGAGAAAAGAAATCACCGTAAATCATTTCCGCGGCGTTGTCATTATTCAGGTCGCCGAAGGTTAAACTGTTGGCGCCGTGCAGAAGGCCGCTTTTGGGCAGGGGCCGGCCTCCGCCAATGATTTGAATATCCTGCCAGTTATCCATAACAAAGTGGTAAATGGGAACGCCGGCGTTATCGTAAGCGCCGGTATGTTCATAAAATGTAATGGTGCCGGTCTGCCGACCTAAAAACATATCCTTGTCACCGTCGCAATCGATATCGTAAAATGCCGGGATACTGGTTAGTTCCGACAATATCAACGCACCCTCGTCATCCATCAATCCGTTAGAAGCTTCCACATAATCGCTGTCGCGGCGCATAAAATATCGGATGGTTTGATCGTCACCGGCGCAAAACAGATCATCATCCCCGTCGTTATCCACATCCGCCAGTCGAAACCAGGCGCCCGTGCGTATGCCGAAGACGTCATCGTCAAACCATTGCAAACGCGGTTGTGTCCGGCTGCCGGTATTGAGATAGAGCGTCACATAATCGTCATGCTCCTGAAGGAATAAATCTGGCAGGGCATCATCGTTATAATCGGACCATTGTATGCGCGGCGTGTTATATCCGCCTAAGAACGGCCGCTGGCTGGGACGGCCGTCTTCACGCTGGATATCAAAAGGATGTAAAACACGGTTAAACGGCCCGGGTTGCGCCCATAAAACAGTTAAAACCGCAAATAGGGCTCCAACACAACGTACTATCATTTATGCGCAATACCTGAGGGCGATGTCCCTACTTCTATGGTTTTAACCAAAGCATGCGTCGTGGCGTCAAATACGGTTATGGTACCCACCGAGGCGGCGTCATCCCGAAACGGCGGCTGATAATCGCCGTTGGTATTCTGATTGGAAATGAATACATATTTTCCGTCGGAGGTAACGGTGCTGCCGTGTGGTGATGCCACACCATTTCCCTGCAGTGTGGCGCTCACCTGATTGCCGATGATATCGAACACGGAAACCGAATTGGATACCTTATTGCCCACAAACAATTGCGTACCGTCCGGGATTATTACCGGATGCCAGGGTTGTTCGCCCAGGGCGTAACTCCCGTCGGCGCTTACAACACCTTCACTGTCCATGGCAAAACGATAAAGCGTCGCGCTCAACTGCCCGGTTGCGAAAAAGGAAGTCCCGTCCGGCACAAAAACACATTGCACATATACCGGATTGGTATCCGGGAAAGTATAAGTCGCGTCCAACTCATCACGTTGGGCGTCGATAACGGCAAATTTATTCTCCACAAGACTGGCGGAGATGAGATAATCCCCGTTGGGTTGAATGGCCAACGCATGAGGCCGGGCATAGGGAACGGGTATTTCCCTGTAAGTCATATCGGATGTATTGATGGCCAGAACGGACGAGGGAGGATTGGGCGCTGTCATCGAACGGCCGGCATATAGGATGCGGCGTGTAGGATGCAGTGTCATCAAACCCGGTGTGGGGGTATCCACACTGCCCACAATACGGTTGCGCGAGTCAAATTTCACCACCTTTCCGTCGGCTATCAGGCTCACATACCAGGCCGTGCCATCCGGCTCCACGACGATGTGGTGCGGTTTGGCATGGTCGGAAAAGCCATAATCCTCGAGATAAAGGGTGCGCATCACAACCAGATGGTTGACATCCACAAGGGAAACAGACGAGGCGCCCTGATTGCAAACATAAACAATATCCGTGGCGTCGTCGAAAGGAATAACGCCCTGTTCATTGGGAGCGCCGGCCTCGATCCAGCGGCGGATAAGGTCGCGCCTGGCCGCGTCACCTTCGGTTGTATCTTTTAACATTCCGATTAATTGATAAAATAAACTGCCTTGCGCATCGTAAGGAATAACCGCCGCGCCGTTTTTCCAACCCTCGAACAAATGCTGCCAGCTATCCGTCTCCAGCCCTTCGGGATACAGACTCTCATTTTGCAAACGGGTCGTGTATTCATCCAACAAAGGTTGAATGTGTGCATCATAATGAATATCGGTGATCTCATCATAATGGATGGTATCATCCGTATCGTTGATTTTCGTCTGACAGGAAAAAGTCAGCAGCATGGCAAGCATCAAAACTAAAAAATATTTGGAGAATTTCATTTTTACCTCATTAAAGTACAGATCACAACTCCTAGGACACTTAACGGATAAGCAGCATGCGACGTGTTTGGGTGAATTCTTTTGTTTGTAGTCTGTAAAAATAGACACCGGAGGCGAGATCTTTCGCCTGAAACGTTACCTGATGCCGGCCGGGACTCAGGGTACGATCAATTAAAGTAGTTACTTCTTTACCTGTTACATCAAAGACCGATAAACGCAAATGTGATGCATGGGGCACATCGAACACGATGCGGGTGGACGGGTTAAAAGGGTTGGGATAGTTTGGTCGCAGGTCAAAAGCGTTAAGCGTAATATTTTGAATCGGTTTTAAAGCCGTGGGTGACTCGAACCAGTTAAAAATATCATTGATCAATTCTCCGCGTGTCACCATGGTGCTACTGCTTTTATAAACCGCTTCCATCCCGAAACCGGCAAAAAAGAGCACGCTGCCATAATCTTCAAAAACGCGGGTGACCGCCGCGGCATTATAGGTGGACCCTCCGTAATACAAGGCCGCGCCGGCGCCCCGGGAGCTGTCCGCCAACAACATATCCTGCGAAACCTGATTGGCGGCGGCCTGGCTGGCATACAAGCCGATGCGGTTGATCTGACTACCAATCGGGTGCTCCGCATTACCCTTTAAAATCTTGGAATTGCTGTTGTCGATAAAGGAGGCGCCCAGCCAGTCACTTAAAAACGCCGGATTTTCCTGGTTGAGATATTCGGCGATATTTTGTCCGGTAAGGATTACATTGATTCCGTTTTTGAGATAACGGATGATGGAATCCTGTGCGGCAGGGGGTAATACATCCACGGAAGCATCACCGGTCATCCAGATAACATGCGGCGTTTGAAAAAGGCGGATATCCTCCAGCGAAGGCAGGCGGCCTTCTTTTTGCGTAGCCAGAACAAAATCGCTGTAGCCCTGTTCATTAAGGGCTTCCTCGAGATATTCCCCGTACGCGCCGTTGGGATCGCTGTTAATAACCAAAACATCCGCCGGTCTCATTTCTACTGTTATATTATTTTCCGGCTGGTTCTCAAGTGCAATGGTATCTTCAGTGACGGTGGCATACGGAAATTGCCCGGTAACCACAAAATGCGTGTAATACGCGGCGTCTCCATCCGAAACCGGCAAATCTTCAAAACGCGCGCTTCCGTTGGCATCGGTCATGGCGGTGTGGGATTGAGGTGCGTCCAACCAGCGGCTTTCGGCCTGGAAGGCAACCTGAAATCCCTGCAATGGCACGCCGTCCTCGGTTTGAACAACAACCTGAAAGTCCGTACGGGGTGCGGAATTTAAAAGAATATCCATGCTATCGGTGACGCCACCGTTGGGCGAAAGGGTCAGTGTTGCGGTTTGATAACCATACGCGTTGACCTCAAGTGTGGCATCCTCGGATAAGCCTACACCGAAATCATACAGGCCGTTTTCATCCGTCCGGCCCGTTTCATTCCCGTTTAATTCGTAACGGGCGGCGCTGACGGGTTGCAGGGTCTGGGCATCGCGCACCACGCCTTTATAGTAACTGGCATGGGTGCCGTTAAACTCAAACACAAACAAACCGCGGTCTTCATCGGATACATAAACATTGCCGGAACGGCTGTGGGGAAACACGCCCCAGTCGCCATTGTAATTGCTGTGATTATCTTCGGGATAGGTGTCGTAATTGCCCACCAGGGCCATTTTATCGGGATGGGATACATCGAAAATCACCAACCCGGCTTCGTAATGGGAAACATAAGCGAATTCCCCTTCAATATGCGCGTTATGCGCCAGTTGATTGGCGCCCAGGCCTTCCGAAACCATTTCGATATTATTAAGATCACGTATATCCCACATTTTAACGGTTTTTCCCGCCGTTTCTTCCGTGCTGATCAAATATTCGCCGCTTTCATTCAACCAACTGTTATGGGCATAACCGCCATTGGGAATATGAATGGTTTTCAATGTAACCACATTCATGGGATCGGATACATCGTAAATGCCGATACTGGCCTGTCTGCCCTGGGACACATATGCGATGCTGTCCCGAACGTAAATATCATGACTTTCCGTACCGAAGGTATTTATTTCGACCGGATTTTCAGGATCGGCCAGTGAGAAAATATGCACACTGCCCGATGAGGAAGCATCGGCGCAGTACATGGTGGCGGTTGTGGTGTCTATATACAGATTATGGAAATTCTGAACATTCATCATCTGAACATGCCGGATACTGTTGGGCGCGTCTTGTAAATCGATGATGTCAAGGCCGAATGTTTCATTGGTAACATAGGCGTAATGCCGATACGTTTTAATATCACGCCATGTGGAACTTGAACCGGCCACATAGCCCACTTTTTGAATGGAAGCCGGATCGGTCACATCCAGAACATAGGTTCCGCTTTGGGCGCCCATTATGGCATAATAACGACCGTCGGGCGCGTCATAGCCCCAGATATCGTTGCAAAATTCGCCCGGATACCAATTACCGAGCTTTTGGATATTATCCGCCAGGATAACCGAAACAAATAAAAATAAGAATGAAAATATTCTGAGCATGGGCAAAGCCTTTCATTATTGGATGAGTAAACGGGCAAACATAAAAAAAATTTATCAATTTTGACAGGTCAAATGACACATATTAACGACTAAAAGAGCTTAAAGTTGCGCTTTAATGCTTTCCGCCACACGAAAGGCATTGGCATAAATGGTAAATGTATAGGGTACGCTGCCGCCGGTGGGCATGAAACTGCCGTCGGTAACAAACAAATTCGGCGCGTCGTGCACCCGGCATTCCTTGTCCAACACTGAGGTTGCCGGATCGTTACCGAAGCGGCAGCCGCCGGCCTGTAGATTGGCGGGCGGGAATCCGCTGATACCGCTGCTGATATCCCGGGCGCCGAGTTGCTTCAAAACCATTTCGGCTTTATCAGCCAGATACCGCCCCACTTTCAAATCCCGCGGATGATAGCCGATGCGAAACCGGGCCACCGGATCGCCCCATTTGTCCTTAACTTTCGGGTCCAGGGTTACAAAACAATCATCCGTGGGCAGCCAGTCGTTAAACACTTCAAAACGCAGGTGGCGGGCTTCTTTAAAATATTTTTCCATTTTACGTTTTAACGGTAAACCGTACAGTAAACGGCCTTCTTCCCATTTCTGCCGGTTGGCGCGGGTAATACCGTTGGCATGGCGCCATAAAAAGTCGATGGTGCCACCCTTGGCCCTTCCCCATTGGGGATCATCGATGACATACCAGTCCTGCAAGGATCGGTTGACAAAAAGGCCGGGGACTTTAATTTTTTCTATTTGATCCGGGGTCAGATTTTGAAAATAAAGATGTCCGGTTCCGGAACCGCCGCCGGAAAAAAGCAGGTTTTTACCCACCTGACCGTGATTATTGCCAAGACCTTCGGGATGCGCCGGACCGGTGGAAGACAGGAGCAAACGCGCGGTTTCGATAGCCTGACAGGCCACCACATATATTTTAGCCGTGATTTTTTGCACGTGCCCCCCGGCATCATGATAGCGCACTTCATTTACGCGGCCGGAAGCATCCGAAAGCAATCGAAAGACCTTGGCACGCGCGCGGATTTGCAGCCGTCCGGTTTTAAGAGCCGGATTAAGCAACGCGGCGCGGGAACTTCCCTTGGCATCGCTGGAGCACCCATAGCTGCCGCAAAAATTGGAATAATAGCAACTGTTCCGCTGATCGCGGGGGTGGGATAAAATAGCCCGTGCCGTGGGCAGGGAATGGAAGCCCAGTTCTTCGGCCGCCTTGTCTATCCAATGGGCTACTTCGTTCACTGCCAGGGGCGGATAGGGATAATCACTTGTGGAGCGCGGTTCCAGATGGGGATGAGCGACCACTTTGCCGGACACGCCGACGATCCGCTCCACTTTGGCATAATATGGTTCCAGGTCTTCATAACTTATGGGCCAGTCAACGATATGGGCGCCCTCAATCGGGCCAAATTCCGATAACAGGCGAAAATCAACCGGCTTGAGACGATGGAAATAACCACTCATCACATTGGAGGAGCCGCCGACCATATTACCGTTCCAGAAATCGATGCCGCTGTCATAGGTGGACTCAGCCTGCCAGCCCTCTTCCGTGTTGTCTTCAATGACCTGGGGTTCATCCATAAGGGTGGGCGTAAACAAACTGCGACGGCAGCATCCCAGTTCATCCTTGGAGAAATCCGCGGTTTTGAACCAGGGGCCTTTTTCCAGAACCACAACCTCGTACCCGGCATGGGCCAGTTCGTAAGCCACCGGACCGGCGCCGGCGCCACTGCCTATGATGCATACATCAAAATCCATTTCGGCATCCCTTATAGATAAGCGTCATACTTCTTTTTGGGGCGGGGTTGCCCCGGTGTGTAACCCAACCACTTCCAGCCTATGCCGTCGGGATTGCCGCCATACAGGGGATCGGACAACAACGCCTCGAAAATAAACAGCAACAAGGTGGACAACCAGGAGCTGCCCCAATCCAGGCCGCTGACATGTTCGATGAGCATTTCCTTCTCGAGAGGCAGCATATTGTTGTAGGATTTTTCCCACCGTTCAAGTGCTTCTTCCTCCAGCCAGTTTAACCCGTTAATAATGAAGTCCATCTCTTCCGGGTCCATGCGCGGATCAAGCAGCACGGCCTGCAGGTATTCGGCGGCATTAATATCGCGTGCGCCGGGTGCGTCGGGTTCCGAAGGAAATAAAATATCCTGCACGTTTTCCAGGCGTTGACGTTGGGAAGCGGTAAGCTTAAAACGGCTTGT
>RFFS01000143.1 GCA_003696775.1 Calditrichota bacterium | reverse complement strand
AGTGGATGTCTCATAGCCCATGGTACCCTCTTCCGGATAATAGATGCCCACATCCATAAAACTCTCCGCCGCAACATACCGTTTTATATTCTCCACATTCAATGTTACCCAGCCGCCGTCCGCCACATTTTCAAAACGCCTGTGCGCAAATGATGGCCGGCTGTTTTGTGTTAATGCTGAATGATACACCTGCACTTCCACCGGCCCGCTGCTGTTGTAGTTATAAAAAGAGACATTTTTGATAAATGACGAATCTCTGGGCGAGATAAAATGCATGGCATTTGTGGCGCCGTCCGAACCAATGACAAATGTGGGCGTATCGCTACCGTATTCCAGCGTCAGTAAATCGTATAGCGCATGGCCGTCCACATCCAGATCCACCGTCTGACCGGTGCCGCTTGTATTTATAAATACGAGAGGCATGGTATGCGCATGCTGTCCAAAGTTATTATCATCAAATTTATCCGGGAGAGGCATTAACCATTGGCTGGAATCGCCGTTCAAAAGGTTGTAAAAGACAGCCCCGTTGTATGTCGAAGAGTAGGCGATCGTCAACGAATCCGTGTTGGTTATTTCAAAAAGTTTAAGGGAATAAGGCGCTATCCGCCGACTGAGATTTTGCGGATAACGCGTAATGCGTTCCGTATAAAAAGCACGCACATATTGCAGCGCCGGCCAGTCAAATGATGTTTCCGGCGTTTCCACAGGATCGTTTGAAATCAATGTCTTAAAAAAACGGTTCAGCACATCCACCAGATCAGGGTTGCCTGTTGCGGCAAGGGCATCGGTCACACCGTTCACGCCCGTCAGGCTATTTTGCGCGATGGCGCGTACGGTTCCGATGCCATATTTCTCATACAAAAAATAACTCCACAAAGCCACGCGGGCATAGTGCGGCAGGGGGTCATCATCATTCCAGTCGATCAGCGAAAGGTCGCTGTTATGCAAATACGCGCCGGGAGAGCGCAACCCGTAACCGCACAAATAACTGGCGAGTTCCGAAAGGCCTTCATTGACCCAGGTTTCTTCATTTACATCATAATTGTAATGGATCAGGTGCTGATATTCATGAGCCACGGTGCCCAACACCGCGCCGGGGTCATATTCAGGTGAACGTTTATCGTTGTAAATGCCGGGATAGGTGTCTATATATAGCAGGTCCGCCTGGTTCGACCCGGGCTGCGCCGTTTGATCGTAAGAAAAAAAGAAACCACCCACAAAACTACCCTGACCGTTATAGCTGTCCTGAATATCCGTAAGCAAAAAATGAACACGACCGCTGCCATCCACATTAGGCGGATCGCCAAAAGCCCATTGATCTATGGCCACGATACCACGGGAAGGATCCACGCTCCCTTGCGGTGTTTGATACAACAAATCGTTTACCAGATCGTCCAACACCTGCTGCGTAACATGTTTATTGTCCCATTCGCTGTCTTGCACCCATAAACGGATAGCGCCTTCCCGGGCACGCAAAGTGGCCGCGACATCATCAAAGACAGGGTTGTTTTCGGATTTTTTAATGTTATACACTTTAAAGGTATGGCGGTCGCCCACATTATCCGGCAATGTAGCGGATGTTTTTTGGAAAGTTTCGCTTAATTTTTGATAGGCTTCGGGCTGCCGGGTTTTCAGGTCAACCAGCCAGGCACGCATGGCGGTGGTATCCGGCAAAAGTGGCGTGCCGGACAGACGCGGCTCATTAAACAAGCCCTGTCCGTTTACCAGCCAGGGTATCATGATTACAAGAAAAAGATATTTTAAACGATGAAACATTCCGTTCCGCTATTGAGTGATCCCGGGATAAACCTGGGCCAGCTTATCCAGTTCCCGATCCGAAAGAAAATCAAATTCGATGCCCACATGTTTATGACCGTCTTCCATTTCCTTAACATTGCGTATATGGCCGATTGTTTTCACCAATTCATCTCCCACGGCCACAACAACTTCTATTTTCAGCCCGGTTTCCATATCATGATCGCTCCGGATGCCGATGCCGGTACGGCTGATATCCAGTGTCAATGCCATGCCTGCGTCAAACACCCGGTCATCAGCGTCAAACAATCGATACGATACGAAATTCTCCGAGCCGATACGCCTGGATTCACGTCCCTGAAAGTCCATAGCTTCCTCGCTTGTTAAATGAACGGATTAAAGGTGGAAATGTCAGGACACCGGTTGTTCCAGCAATTGTTGCAACACCCGCTGCCCTTCTTCCGATTCCAATGGCCAGTTTTTAAATTCCCGTTCGATCAGCCGGATTTTCGCATCCACATCCAGTTTGCGGTTCATATAGAAATAATAGGCATCACGATAGCGTACCAAACCGCCGCGAAAATTTCCTCGGTCCGATTTTACCGGGATATTGTAGCTCTCCAAAAGAGCAATCAATTTTTGAAGTTTTTGTTCCTGAGTCATGGTCGTTCTTTTTTCACTGCAAGACAATATGACCAACTAACAAGAAAAAGGCAAGCCCTACAGAAAATCCGACAGGTCTTTTATTTTCAATTTATCAACCATTTCCTTTACACGCTGTGCGCTTTGCCGCCTGCACAGCAAAATGGCGTCTTCGGTTTCCACCATGATCACATCATCAATATCTATGGCGGCCACCAGTTTACCGTTGGAACTGTAAAAGAAATTGTTGCGGGAATCAATTGTTACCGGCATGACCTGCATATGCGCATTATTGCTTTTGGTCTTAGGCGAGATTTGATACACGGCTTCCCATGACCCCACGTCATTCCAGTTGAATTCCGACTCAATGACATGTACTGAACGGGCGCCTTCCATAATGCCATAGTCAATGGATTGCGGACGGATGGCGCTGTACATTTTTTCAATGGCGGCATCCATCTCGGGTGTATCCACCTGTTTTTCCACATCGGGCAACAAGTCGTACATATCCGTCATCTGCCTTTTAAATTCTTCCAGAATAGCCCCTATTGTCCATACAAATATACCGCTGTTCCAATAAAAATCCCCACTCTCCAAAAAACGTGTCGCGGTTTCCTTATTGGGTTTCTCGGCAAAAGTTTTCACTTCATATATGGGATAGTCCCCATCATTCAATGCCTGCGCCGAACGCTGGATGTAACCGTAACCGGTTTCCGGATAGGTCGGTTTAATTCCAAGAGTCACCAACACTTTTTGCGTCCGGACATGGGCCACAGCTTTTTCGAGGATGGTTCGGAAAGCCTGGTCATCACCAATCAGATGGTCGGCGGGCAACACCACGGTCACCGCCGTATCGTCACCGGTTCGCTTGCGAATAATGGCGGAAGCAAGAGCGATACAGGGCGCCGTGTTCCTTCCGAATGGCTCGGCGATAATATTGGCGGGGGGCAGTTCCGGTAATTGATCCGCTACCTTTTCGGTTAAATGGGCGCCGGTTATCACCAGGATTTTTTCCGGTACGGTCAGCGGCCGGATGCGGTTATAAGTTTCCTGCAACATGGTCTTTTCACCGGTAATTTTTAATAACTGCTTCGGCGTTTCCATCCTGCTTAGCGGCCAGAAGCGGGTACCGGCCCCGCCGGCCATTAAAACAAAGTACATAATATTTCCTTATATATTAAAAATTCCAGCGGCCCTCAAACACAAGCTGTGCCGGGCCATCTAAAAAATAGCGTTTGTTTTCTATTTTATATTGAAAAGTCCCCCCGGGCATGTGTATATCGACCGATTCGCTGCCGGGTGAAATGTGTCGGGTGAAAATCATACCCGCGGCCGCCACGCCCGTCCCGCAAGACAGGGTTTCACGTTCCACGCCACGTTCATACGTACGCATGCGAAGCTGCATCGGACCTTGTTCCACAAAGTTGACATTTACACCGGCCGGCTGAAATAGGGGATGGTGACGCAACAACCGCCCCATTCGCTCCACATCAATTGTATCCAGGGAATCCACCCCCCAGACAATAAGATGGGGCACACCGGTATCCATATGCCAAATGTGTTCACAGGGCAAAGAGATATCCAATTGTTCCGATGATAGACGATTGGCGTGACCCGGTATGTTTATCTGCACTTGAACCAGGCCATTCAAAACACGCCCGTCATGCCAGCCATCATCGGCTTTCAGACGTATCCATTCGCCCTGCCCATACCAGCCAAGCAGACAGGCTAAACGCAGGGCACAGCGCGCGCCGTTGGCACACATGGCGCCACGACTGCCGTCCGCGTTATAATAGATAAACTCCAGTCCCCGATCGGGCAGGGGTTGAATAAAAATAACTCCGTCGGCGCCCACGCCAAAATGCCGGTCACACAATTTCACGAATTCCCCGGAATGCGGAAGCGGCCTTTCCAAACCGGCAAACACAACAAAGTCATTGCCATTGGCCTGCATTTTATAAAACGGTTGATACATTTTCTTCCTCCGGTGGTCAGGGCAGAGGCAGGACAATATCCGATGTTTCCCAGCGTTTGCGCACTTTTATTGTATCGCTCGCGATATGAAACATCTCCGAAAATCGAAAGGGATGTAATTGCCCGCCTGAATAAACACCATTGCTGTCGGCATCGGCGAAAGCCCGCAGGCGATAAGTGCCTTCGGGCAGAAATTCAAATCGGAAGTTTTTCTCCCGCAGACTGTGTTGCCAGGTACGCCGCCGTCCGCCGTTCTCCTCCACCTGCACCACATAAGGGGGAGATAAGTCGGTGCGCAGCCTGCCGCTAATGCTGCCATATTCACGTGCTGTCCGGATTTTGAACCATAACCGTGTGAGGGTATCTTGCAAGGCACGCCCCATAACATCCCGCAATTGCGTGGTATCCACAGACAGTCGATAGGTGCTGTCCGGCAAAAACGGCTCCAGGGGCCGCACAACCAAACGATCCGGTGAATGATAACGAATGGTATAAGCGAGCGTGTCTTTGTAACCGGTTAATACGATGGCCTTTTTCAGATTATCCTGATTTTGTAAGAGAGGCGGCAGGGTAAACCGTATCGATAGATTTTCCAACGGATGCACCGCGCGCGAACTGTCACGCGGCAACAGACGCTTAATTTTAAAAGGCCTCTGAATAGCCTCGTCGCCCCCTTTAAAGTAAACGGTGGTATCCGGTAAATCATGGCCGAGAGAATCCCGCACGGCACGCAACGTTAACCCGTAAGTCCGTCCGCTATCCTGCCGGGCAGTGAACAGATGCAGGCTGTTGCCTTCCCGGCTGAATTGCCAAATCGGGATATTTTCCCGGGTAAGGCTGTCTTGCAGAATCAGGGTATTTAAATGCTCAAACCATAGGGATTTGGAAGCGCGCACAACACATTCATAAGCGTTGGAGGCGCGTACGGTTAACAACACGGGTGGGGTGGTATCCGAAGTGACCGGCCAAAACTTTACCGGCGGACGATTGCTCATGGAATCGCTAACGGTTACGTCCGACGAAGCGATAGCCCGTTTTTCCAGCGGTATATCCGGTAAAAAGTTATTATTGACATCTTCCACGGCCAGCAGTCGATAACGGCCGGCTTTCATGTTCATCAGGCTAAAGCGCCCATCCGTGCCGGTTTTGGTCAGATAGCGGGCGGTATCTTTAAAAAAGAAAGTATTTTCCAATGGCAACGGCCAGGCCATGATGGTATAGGGCTTTTGACGATCGGAAAAATAAACGCGGCCTTCGATATGCCCTTTATCTATGCGCGCGCCGCTTGAAAAGGCAAGATGCACGGCGTTTTTGAGTCCGTTATTGTGCAGGTCTTTCAGGCCGGTGCCCAAGGTCACCACATAAGTGATATCCGCGATCAGCGGTTCTTTGAGCAAAATTTCCAGAATGTCATAACCGTCCCATTCGAATGTAAAGGGCACGGGCGGGGATATGAAGATATTCTTGGCAGCGGAACGCCGCTCCATCATTTCCGAAAATACAAAACGGATGCGCTCTAACTGAAGCACACCCGTCGAATCGGCATTTGGAAAAGTTTCCACAACCACCGGCGCCGTAGTATCCTTTGGGCCGCCACTCAGCGTTCCTTTGACCGCGCAGGCAGTCATAAACCCAATGAAAAGCGCCAAAGCGGTAAACACTCCGACAGAGACCGCCAACGATCTGCCGGAAACGTTGGTTTTCATGCAGGTGCCGGCTTATCTTTCTTTAATACGTGCGGCTTTTCCACGAAGGTTACGCAGGTAATAGAGTTTTGCGCGACGTACTTTACCGTGACGCACCACTTCTATTTTGGCGATGCGCGGCGAATGCAGCAAAAAGATACGCTCCACGCCGACTCCATGCGAAATTTTACGAACGGTAAACGAACGATTGATGCCGCCACCGCGGATTTTGATCACGACCCCCTGAAAAATCTGAATACGTTCCTTGTCGCCTTCCACAACGCGAACATGAACGGCCACGGTATCTCCGGGACGAAAATCGGGGTTGTCAGTTTTAAGCTGTTCAGCAGCTACTTGATGTAAAATATCCATTGTATTTTCCCAGGTTAGATTTTATTGTTTTTTGCTTTTTCGATTAAATCGGGTCTTCTTTTTTCGGTTAACTCCCGGCGTTTTTTCATTCGCCAGGCAGCTATGCGTTCATGATGGCCGGATGTTAACACGTCCGGCACTTTCAACCCCCGATAATTCTCGGGGCGCGTATAGTATGGCGCATCCAACCATTCATCATGAAACGAATCGCTCCATGCGGATTCGATATCCTTGAGAACGTTGGGCAGCAAACGCACAATGCTGTCAGTGATTACCAAAGCGGCAATTTCTCCGGAACTCAACACATAATCGCCAATGGAAACATCTTCAATCGGATAGAGCTCGTAAAGGCGTTCATCCACACCTTTGTAATGCCCGCACAGCAGAATCAGATGTTCCTGAACGCTTAATTCCACCGCTTTGCTTTGCGAAAAGGTGGCGCCACGCGGTGACATCATCAGCAGGCGTGCCCGGCTGATATCACACCGACCGGCAATATCCTGGAGACAGCGATCAAATGGTTCCACTTTCAGCACCATGCCCGGGCCGCCGCCATAAGGATAATCATCGATTGTTTTATGACGGTCGTCCGTATAGTCACGTAAATTGTGTACATGTATGGTGACGGCGCCTTTGTCACGGCCTTTTTTTATAATGCTTTGCGCCAAAGGCTGACGCACAATATCCGGAAACCCGGTCAGTATATCTATACGCATGTCAGAGAACAGTTAATCCAGCAAACCGTCCACCACATCAATGGTCATGGTACGGTTGGCGATATCCACGTTTTTAACAAACTGTTTGATGGCCGGTATCAAATATTGCCTTCCCCCGGTATCTTCCAAAACAAACAAATCATTACCGGGGTAATTTTCCACATTGACGATTGTGCCCAACGGGGTGCCTGTCTGATCGAACACATTCAGACCGACTATCTGATGAAGATAAAAAGCATCCTCATCAGGCAAGGGCATCAGCTCGCGTTCCGTAACATATAAGTAACAGTTACGCAGAAGCTCCGCCTGGTTTCGGTCATCCACTCCTTTAAATTTCAAAAAAGCGAATGTTCCGTTAACGCGTGCTTTCTCTACCCGATACGACGCATGGCTTTCGCCCACAAATACCGACTTCAATTCCCGAAAACGTTCGGGGAAAGAAGAGATTATTTTAACCTTTACTTCACCATGTATGCCTTGCGGCTTAACTATCTGACCAATGACAAACACGGCGGGTATAACCTATTCCAGTATTTCGAGCACGGCCCGTTTACCGGCCTTGGCCGATGCGGCTGCCAGCAGAGTACGTATGGATTTAGCGGTTTGGCCTCGTTTTCCGATCACTTTACCCAGGTCGCCATCCCCTACGCGAAGCTCATAAACCGTGACACGTTCGCCTTCCACTTCGGTCACTTCCACTTCCTCGGGTTTGTCCACCAGGTGCTTGGCGATAAATTCTACGAATTCCTTCATAACGAGATGCCTCCTAAATAGATTGGACCACAATCGCTGTAACACAACAGAACGCTTTTATTCGCCGGTTTCTTCCGAAGCACCGGCATCAGCGGCTTCTTCCATAACCGGTTCTTCCGCCTCGCTTTGCGCGGCAGCTTTTTCTCTGAGTTGCTGCTGTTTTTGGGCTTCCCGGCGTTCGGCTTTGGCCTGTTGAACTTTTTGCCAGGCATCCAATTCCGCGGCGATTTTTGCTTCGTCGGCGCCTTGCTTAATCAACGTCCACTTCAGCCACAATCCTTTGCCACGCAACAGACTTTTTACCGTATCGGTGGGCTGGGCCCCAACGGACAACCAGTGCAGGACACGGTCTTCCTTACATTCCACAACATGCGGTTGAGCAATCGGATCGTATGTCCCCACATTTTCAATAAAGCGTCCGTCACGAGGGGCGCGACTATCCGCGGCTACGATTCGATAGAAAGGTCTTTTTTTACGACCCATCCGCATCAATCTTAACTTAACAGCCAAAATTAACCTCCAGTTTTACATAAAATTTAATGGCAATCCTCGAAGGCCCTTACCGGGTCTTCCTTTCATTTGTTTAAACATTTTTTTCATCTGATCATATTGCTTGATCAGTTGTTTCACATCCTGAACACGGGTACCGCTTCCACGGGCAATACGCTTACGACGGCTACCATTGAGTATTTGCGGTTTTTCCCGCTCTTCGCGCGTCATGGAATAGATAATGGCCTCGGTGCGCGAAAAGGCTTTAGGGTCCACTTTAACGTTTTTGAGCTGAGCGCCTATACCGGGTATCATGCCCAACAGGTTTTCCAACGGCCCCATTTTTTTAATTTGTTGCAATTGTTCCAGAAAATCTTCCAGTGTGAACTGGTTTTTCCGCAGCCGTTCTTCCAGCTTAGCCGCTTTTTCCTGATCAATGGTTTCCTGGGCCTTTTCCACCAGGGATACCACGTCACCCATGCCTAATATACGAGATGCCAGGCGGTCGGGAAAGAACGGTTCGATTGTTTCGGCGGTTGTTTTTTCACCGATGCTTAAAAATTTGATCGGCTTTCCGGTTACCGCGCGTATGGATAAGGCCGCGCCGCCGCGGGTATCACCATCCATTTTGGTGAGCACCACACCGTCATAATTCAGTTTTTCGGCAAATTCACTGGCGGTGTTCACGGCGTCCTGTCCGGTCATGCCGTCCGCCACAAAAAGTATCTCATGCGGCCGGACACGGTTTTTCACATTGACCAGCTCACGCATCATGGCTTCATCCACATGCAAGCGTCCGGCGGTATCCAGGATCACCGTATCGCACATCTGACGGCGTGCGGCGTTTACGGCGTTCATGCCGATGCGTATCGGATCACCGGGGCCTTCTTCATAAACCGGTACATTGAGCCCCCGGCCCAACACTTTGAGCTGTTGTATAGCCGCGGGCCGATAGACATCCAATGCCGCCAGCATGGGCTTACGCCCGCGTTTTTGCAACCAGGCGGCCAATTTGGCTGAAAAGGTGGTTTTACCCGATCCCTGAAGACCGGCTATCATGATGATGGTGGGCGGGATGCCGGCGCTCTTTATCTGCGTGGCTGTGGTGCCTAAAAGCTTCACCAGTTTGTCGTTAACGATTTTAACGATCATTTGCCCCGGCGTGACACTCTTAAGCACTTCCTCGCCCACGGCCTCCTTCTGAACCTCGTCTATAAACTCCTTAACGACTTTATAGTTGACGTCGGCTTCCAGCAAGGCGCGGCGAATTTCCTTGAGCGCATCGGCAATGTTATTCTCGGTCAGCTTGCCATATCCGCGTAGTCTGCGTAGCGTGGACTCGAGTTTTCCGCTTAGATCTTCCAGCATCGGTTCCGTTTCCAATTCAAACGATTATGACCGGCAAATATACGACAGAAAGGGGACGGTTGCAATTTATTCCGTTTCACTTTCCTTCAGGGGTTTACGTAACAAGGCGGCAAAACTGCCGTCCATGCCCTGTTGCGGAAAGGTGCGTACATAACCGGCCGGTGTTATAAACTGTTTGTCCCTTAAATGGGGCGTGCCGACAAATTGTTTCAGACGCGGGAGCGCATCCAATACGTCTTCGTTTTCCGTGGCATCCAGACTGCAGGTGCTGTATATCATGCGTCCGCCGGGTTCCAGTGTATCCCATGCCGCCTGCAGGATATCTTTTTGGATAGATTGAAAACTTTCCGTTTCTTTACGGGAGCGCCGCCATTTTACATCAGGATGTTTACGTACCACACCCTGCGCGCTGCAGGGCACATCGGCCAAAATCGCGTTGAAGGCCGGCTTAAAGGGCAATTGCCGGGCATCGGCCACCACCAGATGCCCCGAAAGGCCCAGGCGCTTCATATTTTCCCGTACTTTACACAAACGCTGCCAATCGTTGTCCGCTGCCACGGCCAGCGCCAGCCGCGGTTGCTCTTCCAGGGCCTGGGTAAATTTACCACCCGGCGCGGCGCACACATCCAAAAAGCGATCTCCGGGTTGCAAGTCCAGTAATTGAACGGGCAATGCGGCGCTTTCATCCTGCACGGAGCAGAAACCGGCTTCGAAACCGTCAGCTTCCACGATGGCATGCACGCTGTCCACTCGGTAATGCCTCGGTGCCACGGCGCTGCGCTGATAGGTAATATGCAGGGCATCCAGTTCCGCCTCGAACCGTCCGGCATCCATCTTAAGCGGATTATAGCGTATTACGGGACGGGGGGGACGGTTGAGCGCCCGTAAAAGTTCCGTGGTGAAAACTTCATCCCACATTTCAAGATAGTGGGCCACCCACCAGCGGGGGAACGAATAGCGCACGGCCAGGCGTTCCACCACATCATCGCTGACATACACCTTAATCTGGTCTTTTTGACGTATAAACGCCCGCAAAAGAGCGTTCACCAGTCCCACTGCCCGTTCGCCCAATACATCGCGGGTATCCTGTACCCACCCGTTCACCAGTCGCGAGGCGGTCGGACCGGCCTCACGTAGATCAAACAAGGCCAGGCGCAGCCAAAAACGGGTTTCTTTTTGCAAAACATGCCTGCCGTTGTATAAAGCCTGCACAAGGGTATCCAGATAAATTCGGTGTCGTATGGCCCCGCGTGCCAACCGTCGTACCTGACGGACACGCAGCGAGGGATCACGCGCCAACCATTCATCCTCGATATCATCCAGGCGTTGCCGGGTCTTTTCGAACGTTTTCAGAATATAAAAGGCCGCCGGTCGCTCGCCAAACGGCGGACGGGGTATCGCGTTATCCGCCGTGATTGTATTTTTTTTTCTCTTTGTCATATAGGGAAGTTACGTAATCCCGGTCTCGGTATGAAAAATATTTTATCCGGCGCTCAGGCGCACATCCCGGGGACGCGGCACGCCGGCCCGGCGCACACTGACTTTTCGAAACAGGCTCTTGTCCAGATTGTATTCCCTTGCAATTTCCATAGCCATTTGCCAACGGTTTTTCGCAATACCGGATGTGAGATGGTGCGTCCCCGATTGCTTGCTGCTTATAATTTGCCATAAAGCACGCACGGCATCATCCGTTGAAAGCGGCGTGCGTATCTCATCATAAAATACGGGACATTCCTGACCGGCCCGGTTATTTTGGATCAACCAATCCACAAAATTCTTTTTATGGGGTGAGCGACCGAGCAACAACGGCAGGCGCGCTATGGCATAGCTGCCTTTGACCATCTTCTCCATAATGGCCTGCTCCCCTTCCGCTTTGCTGCGGCCATATTCATTCACAGGACGGGGCGTATCCTGAGGACGGTAAGGCGCGTGTTCGCCGTCAAAAACAATATCCGTGGAAAGGTATAGAAAAAAAATATTGCGTTCCCGGCACCACGCGGCCAGTTCATCCGTCGCACGGGCGTTAATACGGTAAGCTTCTTCCGGCTGTTGTTCACACACAGCCAGGGAAGAAAGCGCGGCGGTGTGTATTACCGCATCCACCGTGACCATTTTAAGTTGCGGTCCGACGGGTTGCTTCAGTTCGAGTGGGATCAGGGAAACGGGGGATGCGGTTTCGTTTATTCGACGTGTGCTGCCCAGGATCGTCACACCGCGTGGCTTGTGACGAAGCAGATACCATCCGAGATAGCCGTTTACACCTGTAATCAGTATGCGCATCATCAAAAACGCGCCATAAGCCCCAGGGTTACGCCATCACCGGAGGCGGGACGACCCGTAAAAAATTGATAGGACGTTCCGCTGGCCAGACGGGCGTTAAAACGACGTACAAGACGCATGCCGTTGATGGCGCTGACCAGATGATTGAGTATGATGGCCGTGGTGTATATCAATTGGCGGTCTTTGATAGCCGCCGCATTCAGGCGACGACGATCGTATGTAAACCGGTTATCCCGACTGTCCCATTGCCAGTTATAGGCAACAGGATCATACACACGTTCCGGTTGCCTGTCCTGCAACCGCTTATCGTTGAACGCATAAACATCATCGAATTTACCGATATCGATCCAGAACTGATCGTCTTTTCCGGCGGGGCCCAATGCGGCATGGGTTGCCGCATAAGCCTGATAGTCGGCCCGCAGACTTTGGTAATAGGCGCCGTTGAACAACCAGGCGGCCCAGGCGGCGATTTCCACGCCAAAAAAGAATTGCGCCTGTCCTTTCTCTCCTGCGTAATATTCACCCGCGCCGGGTACAAGCAAGCTCAACAACAGCGCGGTTCCAACGGATTTCCGTTCCAAGGCCGGTTGTGTTTGAAAAACAGGTGCCGCAGGCGTTTGGACTTTGGTGGATGGTTGTGTCGCCAGGCATAAAGCGGCATCATTGTATGTTAACCCGATCGTCCCGGCGCGGACGCAGAACACCCATAGCATTATCGAAAAAAGGGCGTGTTTCATATCAGCTCCTACCAATTGATCCGTAAACCGTACATGGGCAGTGTTTCACCGGCGTAATAGCGGGTTTGACCTTCGAGCCGGGCCTCAACGGAATGATTGAACGCCCGGGCGGTGAACGCGGCATCCACGGCGCTACTCAGATGATTTAACAAAATAACCCAGCTTATGGTGGTTGCCGTGTGGTAAAAATCATTACTTTGGTTACGAATGGTTTTATAACGGGCCACATCGTTGGTGAGATGATTAAGACTGGCCGGATCGTCATAATAGGTCCAATTATCGCCAAGCTCTACCCAGCCGCTGCCAAACTGAATCAGATATTTGTATATCATTTCGTAGTATTGCTGGGTTTTTGTATGCGGTAATTCGTGGGTAAAGCCAATGAACCCGCCATGTGTTTCCCAGTAACGCAGTTTATCAAGATTAGCCGCCACATCAGCATCGGAAAGTCGTCCGATGGCATCGGTTTGCAATGACGGACCGTCCCATTTACCGTTTTGCACCGCCAGCATATACACTTTACTCCAATAACGGCCTTCATCCCAACGGCTGTCGGCCAGGGCGCGCATATCCCTGTCTTTCACGTCGCCGCGGTTTTGATAGGTGATGTAACCGGCCACAAACAACGCTTCGGCCACCATAAAGGCAGCCGCCTTCCAGTAACTGCCCGCGTAGGCTTCACCCGCGCCGGGTACCGCCGCCGAGAACAAGGCCGCCCATGCCGGGGAACGTTGCGCGTTTCCCTGTTGCGTCTGCTCCCGCACCCAACGCCGGGTATCCCAGGCCAAACCGTAAGCAGTCATGCCCGGATTTTCCTTTAACGGCGTCACGTTCTCATCATGCTGTACGGTCAACCGACTCACATCAAATATCCGCATCGGCGCGCCGGCCCGGGCCACGCTCATCATCATCAGCCCAAACGCAAAAATTGCCGTGTATTTCATAGAGACTCCTCATTTCGCTCGTTTTTTTAAACTCATTCATCCCTACATCCCAAACACTTCAAAAAAAGTGCCCTACCTTGGAATGCCCCGGGTCAGACGCTCCCGTAAATCAAAATCGAACAGGATGCCGCCGTAAAAGCGCCATTCACGGGGATAGCTGACCGTGCCGTTGCGCGCCACATCCAGCGGATAAGCGGCCTGTACAAAAACCCGGGTGGGAAACATATTATATGAAAAAGTATCCAGTCTCAACTCCAGCCCCACGTCTTTTTTAAACGCACTGAAATCGATACGGTTTTCATCGAACGCGTTACCCGCCTCGGCAAAAAATCCCGCGAACAACTTATCAAAGCGCAGATGCCCCAATCGCCAGTCCAGACCGCGGCTAATGGGAAAGCGATACGTCAATGTACCAATAAGCTTATGACGTCCTTCCATGCTGTAAAAGGGATAACCGCGCAAACCGATCAGACCACCGGCAAAATAATTAAAAAATCCGGCCACCGGACGATCGATGAATCCGGTTTTGACACTGAGTCCCACAGCATGTTGTGCCCACAGGGGATTTTCAAAATAGACCTCGGCATTCACATCCAGCGAGTTGAAGATATAACGCTTAAACTCTTCCAGACCCAATTGGCGGTCGGTGGCAAAGCCTTCAAGGAAATTGTTGATTTCAAAACCATACCGCGCGTAGAGATAATACCCGGAAGAGGGGTTCACCGCTGCAAAACGGTTTTGACCCAACCTGTCCATAATCAACTTGAGGTGGACGGCATGACCGCGCAGATAATCATACCGGATGGTGGGCACATACAACTCACCGTCGGTTGGTGTTTTCAGGGTCAACGGGTCCAGTTGCGCGGAATAACGGCTGCCGGTATAACTGATGGTTAAATGCGTTTTTTCCCACGGGATGAAAGTGGCGCCCGCACTGAATTGCACCAGATTGAAGCCCACCTTGCGCACGCCCTTCACCACATAGCCCCTGTCCAGTTCCAGCGTATCCCTGATATTTGCCGATGAGTTAAAAAATTCCAGCCATAAGCTGGGCAACAGCTTATTGTAGGAGGCATAGGCATACAGATCATATTCCAAATCGCTGTTTACAGCCGCCCCGGCCACCAGATACAACTGATCCAGCACATCGGATTTGGTGATATAAAAACCGGGTTTAACGGTACCGTAATCGATGAACAGGCGGGGTAAAATCTGAGTACGGCTAAATGTGGTTTGATAGGGACGGGTTTTATACGTCGGTGTTTGTATGTCATCAAAATCCTTCACCGGAACCGATGCCGGATAGCGGGTATCATAAACCGCGTTGGTCGGATCAATGGGCCGGGGATCGTCCAGCACGGCCAGTTTATAGCCCACGCTATCATACAAAGCGTAAACCAGTCGGCCGTCCCGATTCACCGTTGGCATAAACGCGCCGCCGGTCACATTGGTAAGTAACTGTGGCGTGCCCCCTGCCGCGGGCGCTCTGTAAATATTATAAATGCCCGTGGCGCTGGAAGCAAAATAGAGCCAGGCGCCGTCCGGCGAATATACCGGATAGCGGAGTTCTTCCCGGGCGCGGCGCACAACCCGGAATTGCCCCGTGTCAAAATCATACACACCGATATGGCGCCCGAAATCGGTGGATGTCCCAAAAATCAATTGCCTGGCGTCGGGCCGCCAGCGCGGATGATAAATTTGCCGGGCATCGGTGAAAAACAACAGTTGTTCCAGTTTTTCACCCAATACTTTTACCGGTCGCTGGGTAAGTGTATCCGCCTTGTGGTGTAACAGTTCGCCGGTGGTCATATCGAAGGCGTCTTCCAGCCACGTGCCGTCAAGCGGGCCCTTGGCGGACAATCTCAGCACATTTAAGGCATGCAGGCCGTCCGTCGCGCTGACAAAAGCAATGGCCCGGCCATCGGGACTGAAGGAGGGATTACGACCGCGTAAACCGTAGCTGAGCCGATGCTCTTCCCGGTTGTCCATGTCCCAAACATACAAATCGTTGAAACCGGACATATAACGATTTCGTGCCTGACGGGTATAAACCAGATAGCGACCGTCCGGCGACCATGACAACGACGAGTTAACGCCCGCCACGGGGAGTTCTTCTTTTTTATCCCGAACACTGTCCCATATCACGATGCGCGTTTGCCCGAAATAGTCCCGCCCTTTATTGCTGACCCAGGCCACACGCCTGCCGTCCGGTGAAAAAACGGGATACAAATTGGCAAATCCGTCGTTTTCTATCTTTTTACCGGCGACTAAATGCCGCCGGATGGTGGCTGTCATGTCTGTATAGCGCACTGTCAGACTATCGCGCCAATCGTTATACAAGGACTGCAAACTGTGTCCGGTGGCTTCTTCCACAGCGCTGTCAAAAGTATAGCTGCTCCAATGGCTGTTTCGTTCCGTAATTTTCGACAACACTTTTTCACCGAAGCGCCTAGCGATATATTTAACCAGAGAAAACCCCTGATTGTAACTGGACTCGTTTCCGTGGCTGTTTTTGCCAAACACGGACATGGCGTTGAGCGACAACAACCGTTTATGCAGCACCCTGTCGCGTAAAATCATTTCCCGGTGCGGATCGCGATAATCATAGCGGGCGTGGTTGTTCTGATACTGTGCCGTTCCCTCGGCAAACCATACCGGCATATTGACTGAACTGACAGGATAGGATACCAACAAATTGGGGAAACCGCGCACCACATCCCGGCGACGTTCTTTTTCATAGGCAAACCATTGTACAAATCCGTACGGAAAGGTCAGACTGCTTTTAATGGTTTTTTGTATGCTGACCATATGCGTGAATTCATGGGTCAGCACATCACGCAACCAGTTTTTGGTGCCGCGCATGACATAGTCAAGGTTATTGGCCCAAATCTCGATTTTATTGTTAAAAAAAAAGGCGCCGCCGTTGGAATAATCATCGGTATCTTTCAGGATAAGATGCAGACGATCCGCGGGTTGATAATCATAAGTGGCAGTGACGGCGGGATAGATTTCCTCGATGATTTTAGCCGCCCGGAATGCGGTCAGTTCCGTTCCCTGGTGGTAATGAACGGTAAAATGTTCCGTGTCGAACGAACGCCACACCAGTTCGGGATGATTGTACTGGTCGAACAACTGGGCCCAAAGGGTGAAAGGCAGCAGTATGGCAAGCCAAGGCAACAAGCGTTTCATCAATGCACCACCAGAATTTTTATCAGTTTCGTCTCTTTTTGTGACCCGTTTTCCACGGTCACCTGTCCCGTATAAACACCTGAAGCCACGTCGCTGACATCCCACGGGATTTCATTGAACATTCCACCCTGCCCCGGCGCCGGAAATTCATCCACAAGATAGCCGGAACCGTCAAATATCCGAATCGTAACGCTGGCGGCATGGTGCAAATAATAGCGGATACGCGTCCGGTTGTTTTCCGCAGGATTGGGATAATTGTAAACCCGTTGCGCATCCATCAGAGTATTTTTAACCGCATGGGCCGGATTGTCGTTTTTAGCCATGCCGCTGTTTGCGGCGTCGGCATGCGGCCCGTTCCAAAGCACAACGGCCGGATCGTCATCAAGCGGCCAGGCGTAAACACGACCGCTGTCCGTCACGGCGCTGACCATAAACGGTGCCGAATCATTCCAGGCGACCAGACGGGGCGAGTCAGAAAGTCTGCCGCCGGTGAGCCACCGGCCCCACGCATGCGGGCCGTTTTCCATTCTGTAATCCAAAATCAAACCGTGCCGGGTCGCGGCAATTAAATGGGCAACACCCGTGGCGTCCCGGTATATCAGGGGCACATGGGCAAAATGATCGTCCCGTTCCGGTATTTCCAGCGGGAAACCGCTTAATATGCTGCCGTTGGGTTGATAGGCGTAAACCGCGTTATCAGTGGCATAGACGATATCCCGTACCCCGTTGCCGTCCATATCGGCCACGGCAAAACCACCCACAGGCGCGGCATCGGCCGTAAAATCGATATAAGCGCCGCCGATGGTATAAAAGCGCTGCGTCTCCGCGTAATAGCGTAATTCCGACGTTTGACCGTCGCCATCGGTATATAAGGCGTTATAGGTAAAGGCATCGGCACTGTTTTCCGGCGTGGTAAATCCTGGAATAAAACCGATTATTTCGGTGGGGAAGCCGGTATAGTGGCTGTTGCCTTCCCAATCCGTAAACAACAGGCTGTCTCCTACGGTGGCATAAACGCCCTGCGCGGTGGTCACCATATCCGCGGTAACATGCACCGCCATGGCGGGTATAATCGTCCGCCAGTTATTTTGCAGGGGATAGGCAAGATTAAAAAGATAAAGCGAATCGCCCGCGGCCAGGGCCAGGACATCGTATGCGCCGTTCCCATCGCGATCGGCCAGCGCCATCTTTCCGGGGCCTGTCACGGGTAACCGCATGGTCAACGTATCAAGCGTGTTAAACACCCGCAGATTGCCCAGGCTGTCCAAAACAAACAGGTAATCACCGCTAACGCCTTCTACCGGCGCGGCGGTAAAAACAGGGGCCTTAAATGCCGTCTCCACCGGAAAACCGTCCACAAAGTTTTCCCGTTTAAAGCGGAATGTCATTACATCCGTGCGCGCTTCGCTGATATTTTCGATCACCACGCCGCTGGGGGTGCGGGCCCGGTAGCTGTTGCTATTGGGCGTTGTGTTGGAAGCGAATCGGTTGCTGTACAGGGGTGCCGGATTGGATTTATACCAAAAATCCAAGGGCGTGCCCAATTCCGACTGAAATCCGGCATCCAGCAGGGTATAGGCCTGCCCGATATCCTGGCTGCCGTCGGCTTCTTCCAGGTCCACGGCCCGGTGGAGCGGATCATCATTGATAAAGGGATCGCTTCGCTCGCGGATCACGGAACGATCGATATGCCATATCAACAAACCGGCACCGTTCAATCCCCAATCGTAATCATCCACTTTTAACAACACACCGCTGCTGTCGGAAATTGTAATACGATCCTTTAGATAGGTTTGCAAAACTTCCATATAACCGGCGTAAGTTTTTCTGTCCCGCGACAATTCAAATTGCAGGCTGTCAAGATAAACTTCGGGATCGCCCCGGTATTCGATCAAAAAGGATTCATCATCATTTACGGGGATTTCAAACACCGAAGTGCCGTTATCCCCATGCAGATAGCGGCCGATGGTCACTTCGGCATCCCGGGTGAGACGGACGGGCGTTTCCCAGCCGGTCAACAGGCGATGAAACGCGTTGGGCGGTGCCGGTATCAGGCCGGAGGCATTTAACAGCCCCACATCCATCAGGCCAAAGCGGCCTATGCCGGAACGTCCATCGGTTACGCTTACCATGTCATACATACCGAGATAAGTACCGATATTGGAAACCACAAATCCGTTAAGGGCCAGGGCGTATCCGGCCTGATTTTGTGTTTCCGGCAACACCACCCCCTGCGTGACGACGGTTTGACCGTTATCCACCGGGATACCGGCAAATTCCGCGCCGAGCTTATCGTTTAAAAAATCTTTCGAAAGGAACAGCGAAGGGATATCCTGCGGTGTATCATCAAAACCCAGTTCCACATCGCGCCCCACCCCGGCATGGAAAACCATCACCAAATCATAGGCGCTAAAATCGATATCCGGATCGTCGTCAGCAAGCTGCACCGCATCGCGAAACAAGCGGGCCACGCCTTCATCAATAGCTTCGTTGCTGGTATTTGGATTGTAAAAAGACATGGGTTCGGTCAGATCATAGGCGGCCGTTAATCCCCTGGGGAAGATATCCGCCTCGATGCGCACATGTCCGCGGGAGACCGTATTAAAAAAATTATCGGCGGCGATCATATGGTCACGGAAATAGGTACGGTCATGTGGCGCCGGGTCTATGGCAAGCGGATCGGTGGTTACCGTATCGATCATAAACAGCCCGTTACCGGTCGTCAGAGGGTTGTCATCCGGAGCGAATTGCACGCGCAATACTGCGATGCGAATGGTGGTCTGGCCCCACAATGCCCCGGTAAGCAATAAAAAGATGAGTATGCGTTTCATGGACATATCTTTAAGATGAGAATGAAAAAGCCCCGCCGGAACGGGGCCCGTGATTGGAATCAGAACTGGACAGCAAGGGAGTAACGGATTGTGTCGGAAAGGGGGCTGTCCTTATCATCGGAAATATAACCGAAGTCAAACCGGAAGATATCGTATTTCAGACCGGCGCCAAAAGTAAGGAATTGGCGACCACCGGCCTGTTCATGTTCATAAAAATAACCGGTACGCAAGGCAATCAGGTTACCATAAACATATTCCAGGCCCACGGAATGGGTAACCGCATTCCAACGATCGGAAATTTTGCCTTTTACCCAACTGGAATAAAATGCAGCCGTGATAAAATTTTCGGCCTTGCTGCCATCGCGCCGGTACAGCGGCTTATTGGCGTCGTAGATGAGTGTCATCTGATTGAATTCATCATCGAGCAGGTCATAAGCCAGCCCGAGGCGTAAATTGGTGGGCAGGGGATCGGACTGTGCTTCATCGTTATAGAAAATAGCCGGGCCAAAGTTGGAGAGGTTGGCGCCCAGTGTCAGTTTGTTATCAAACATATCATAATCGGGTTTCCACAGCACGCCCACATCCACGGCAACCCCGGTGGCACGGCCGTTGGTGCTTTCATTACCCACATTGATGCTTTCCGGCGCCAACTCGCTACGAATCAACTTCAGGTTCACTCCCAGACCCAGATTGGATTGAATCCGTGTGGCATAAGAGAGGGTAAAAGCGTACTCCTGGGAACGAAATCGATCATACTCCTGACCGGTGGTGCTGGTGGCCACGTTTTCACCGAGATTCAAAAACGTGATGCCCAAGCCCAGCATTCCAATATCATCCACGTAATAACGGGCGGCCAGAAAATCATAAAACAAATCGCTGAAATTGAATTGCGGCAGCCATTTGGCGTGCATCAGGGATACTTCTCCGGGATGGTCGGTTTCGGGATCATTGTATTGAAAGGCCAGCCCGCCCGGATTCCAGTAAATGGCCGTTGCGTCCGTGGCTAGCGCCACACCGGCTTCCCCCATGCCGCCCGCGCGCGCACCCGGGTTGATGAGCAAAAAGGGAACGGCCGCTTCGCCGGCACCTTGTGCCCAAAGGGATGTTGTCCCTGTTAACATTATCAGCAGCGCTGCAATGCGTTTTAACATGATAATTCCTCCTTAAATAAAAAAACCGGTTAAATGGAAAGTATCTACCTTTTCCACTTAGCCGGTTAAACGGTACCGTAAATAAGCTGCCTGTTAAAGGTAGTACTTTCCTGATTTATCTCAATTCAGAAATTAGATTATAGTTCCTTTAACAAACAGCTTATACGCTTTTCTCCCAAAAAAATTTGAAATTGAAATATAAAGCGGTGACTCATATAAGTCAAGTACAACGCTTTTATGGAAGGGCATTTAGCCTTTTTCCACCCAGGCGCCCATACGGGCATATTTTTCCAGTCGTTGTTCGATCAGTTTTTCCGGCGAAAGTTTCATCAACTCTTTCAGATGAGTCACGATGGCTTTTTTTACCGCATCGGCCGCGGCATCGGCATCGTTATGGGCGCCCCCTTCGGGCTCCCTGATCACTTCATCCACAATCTCCAGGTCCACTAGGTCGGCGGCAGTCACCTTCATGGCTTCGGCGGCCTGCGGAGCTTTGGCGGCATCGCGCCATAATATGGCCGCGCAACCTTCCGGGCTGATAACCGAGTACCAGGCGTTTTCCATCATCAGAATACGATCGCCCACGCCTATGCCCAGGGCACCGCCGGAGGCGCCCTCTCCGATAACAACGGTAATAATAGGTACCGGAAGACGGGCCATTTCGAATAAATTGCGGGCAATGGCTTCGGCTTGTCCCCGTTCCTCGGCGCCCAGTCCGGGATAGGCGCCCGGTGTGTCGATTAGTGTTATGACCGGCTTGTTAAATTTAGCGGCTAATTCAAATATACGCAGCGCCTTACGATACCCTTCGGGGTTGGGCATGCCGAAATTGCGATAAATATTTGATTTGGTGTCCCTCCCTTTTTGCTGACCGATGATCACCACCGTATATTTATCCAGTCGGGCCAGGCCGGCCACAATGGCATGGTCTTCGGCAAAGCGGCGATCGCCGTGTAGCTCTTCAAAATAACCGGTGATGCGTTCGATATAATCCAGTGAATACGGCCGTTTGGGATGACGCGCCAACTGCACACGCTGCCAGCGGCTCAGGTTGCTGTAAATTTCCTTACGCAACTCCGCGGCTTTTTCTTCGAGACGTTTGATATCTTCGGACAAGTCCATGCCCGTTTTTTCCGTGTAGGCGCGCATCTCTTTAATTTTTTCTTCCAGCTCGTGGACCGGCTTTTCAAACTCCAGTACCACAACTTTTTTATCCGTGGCCATAATGTATCCTATGGTTAAATTTTATTAAACATGCTGGCGAAGCGTAATTTCCAAACCAGAAAAATGGCTTCCCACATTATCGACTTTGATAGTTTCGACACCCCCGCCACGCGGTCTATAAAGATAATAGGTATTTCCTTAATTCGAAATCCTTTTTTCCACGCTCGGAAAGTCAGTTCAATCTGGAAGGCATAGCCATTAGATTTAATCTCTTTAAAATCAATGCTTTCCAAGACCTCACGGCGGAAGCATTTAAAACCACCGGTGGCATCTCTTACCGGCAGTCCGGTGGCCAAACGTGTATATACATTGGCGAAATAACTCAACAGCAAGCGGCGCAACGGCCAGTTCACCACATTCACCCCTTTAATGTAGCGCGAACCCAGGACCAGATCGTTCTCTTCTATATTTTTAAGAAAGGCCGGGATCTCTTTGGGGTCATGGGAAAAATCGGCATCCATCTCAAAAATAAAATCATATCCCCGGCTCAGGGCGTATTTAAAGCCGGCAAGATAGGCACTACCCAGCCCCATTTTACCGGGACGTTCCAACAAATGGATGCGGTCGTTCTCTTTTTGTATGTCGCGAATGATATCCGCCGTGCCATCCGGTGAATTATCATCCACAAATAAGATATGCACTTCAGGCTGATAAAAATGAATATCGGCCACAAGCCGTTTTACGTTGTCTTTTTCGTTGTACGTAGGGATAACAATCAGCGCCTTAGATGCATCAACCATGTTGTTGTTCCGCCAATTTTATTTTTAAGCGCTGCAATCCGGAAGCAACATCTCCCGGCTCCCAGCCCGTTCGGTTGACAAGTTTATCGATGACAAAGGAGGAATTCATGGGGCGCGGCGCGGCCTGTTTAAATTCATCACTGGTAATGGCCTCGATCAGTTGTGTGTCAAAACCGAAAACCTCCGCGATTTTCAGGGCAAAATCATAGCGACTGATGATTTCCGATCCGGCAATATGAAACAGGCCGTATTCCCGGGCTTCCAGAAGACGGGCAATGCCTTCGGCCAGGTCTTCCACATAAGTGGGGTTGCCAATCTGATCCGTTACCACCCGTATGTTTTTCTCCGCGGAAAGACGGCTGATGACCCATGTGGCAAAGTTGTGACGCAATTGATGACCATATCCGTAAATCACCTGCGTGCGGGCAATTATATGTTGAAAAGGGCTTTGACTGACAATGTTTTCCGCGGCCAGTTTACTGCGCGCATAATTCCCCAGTGGGTGCGGCGTATCCTGCTCATGATAGTGGCCCTGACTTCCGTCAAACACATAATCCGTGGAGACCTGCACCAAAACCGGCTGACAACTGTCACAACCG
Source organism: Calditrichota bacterium (assembly GCA_003696775.1). Classification (GTDB taxonomy): domain Bacteria; phylum Calditrichota; class Calditrichia; order Calditrichales; family J004; genus J004. The sequence continues at coordinate 20,908 of RFFS01000143.1, read as the reverse complement.
TCAATGATATTTTCCACGGCGCGTACATTTCCGGCCCAACAGGCTTCGGTGTCGGTTTCACAACCGTCCACATTGGTATAAGCGGCGGCATTGATGATGATATCCGGCCGGATGGCACGCAAATATTCCTTCATCATCTGACGGTTTGCCATATCCAGAGATGTGTACCGCTCTTCCGCTATACCGCTTTTATTGACTACGTTACGGCTGGCGGCGTAAAGCTCATACCCCTTAAATCGATCCACAAGACTTTGGCCCAACAATCCATTAGAGCCGAACACAACAACCTTTGTCATCCGGATTCCATGTTATTTTGTAAAGATTAAAAATTTACCAAATCGTTTCACTACCTGCAAACGCGTTACAATCGGCTTCCCTGTTCTTTAAAAGCCTTGAGCCTGGCCACCAGACCGGGATCGGTAATCGCAAACATTTCGGTGGCAAAGACCACCGCGTTACGCATGCCGGCTTTTCCCACGGCAAAAGTGGCAACCGGCACACCGGCCGGCATCTGTACGGTGGAAAGCAGGGCATCCACACCGTCCAAAACACCACCGGGAAGCGGCACGCCCAAAACAGGCAGAGTGGTGTGCGCGGCAACGGCGCCTGCCAAATGTGCGGCCATGCCTGCCGCGGCTATTATCACGCCAAAACCGCGGTCGCGGGCATCCATGCAAAAAGCACGGACTTTTTCCGGATCACGGTGCGCCGAACTGACATGCACTTCATAAGGCAAATCAAAATATTCCAAATAAGCGCGGGCGGCATCTACAAAAGGCATATCGTTTTTACTGCCCAGTAAAATGGCTATTTTGTTCATTCTTATTCTTCCTACTATTATCTATTTATTGTAAGGATCATCTTTAAAAGAAAACGAACGGGCGATGACTTCCAATTGATCGAGGAACGGTGTCTTTTTTTTGTTCGGCGCCATTACGGAGACGTCCAACGCGTACCATTCGCCCTTGGGTTGCTTGCGGAAAAACCAGGTACGGAACGGTCCGCCGACCAACAAAGAGTCATTGATCCAGGAACCGGTCAGTTTGAGGGCCGGGCGACCGGCAAACCGCACACTGTCCACCCGGGCGTCTTCCGTAAACACCGTATCACCGCTGTAATAAAGGGCAGCCATGCGGTCCCGTTCCCGGATCAGGTCCATGCGGTCCGGCGCATCGGGTAAGTTGTCCACACGCCAAATGGAAACAGAGCGATCCGGATCGATGCGCCTCAGCCAGATATAATCGTTGGCCGGTTCGGTCGTGGCCAGAAAATAATCGTGCTGCACGCGAATACGATAACCGAAGCGATCGGCAATCAGTTTTTCCAGATCAAATTGCTCGGCTTTTTCAAACATGCTTTCTTCAAGACGGGCATAGTATTTTTCTCGAAATCCTTCCAAAATCTTTTTGCGCAACCGTTTAAATTGTTGTTTAAAGGTTTCCGTGTCACGGGCCATCATAAACACGCTGAGCTGGCCGTTCGCCAGCAGATTGTCTTTAAAGAAATAAAAAGCCTGATTGGCGTTCACTTGCCGTATAAATTCCGCCGGTACGATTTTAAGCAGATAATCATTCACTTCGGAACCCGGTTGGGTTGTGCCAAGAAAAAAAATGTTCATGCGGCTGCTGTAATCATTCAATTCCCGCAACGGTTTCCAGGTCACCACAAAACTGCGTTCGGCTTTCGGTGTGTAAACAAAATCGTTAAAATAACTTTCCACGTCATTGCCCACTTCCCGCCAAAGCAGGGAATCGGCAAAGACAAAAATACGGTATTGCAGGCCCATGGTGGTGGGGCGCAAATTGACATCGCAATGCCACAAAAAGGCCACCGCCGCGGCAAGCAGTAAAAGCGGTTTATAAACTTTCTTCAATGGCGGTTATCTCCTTAAGTTTGGATTTTTTACGCTGAACCATAAACAGGATTCCCCCGATAATAGAAATGACCATGGGAATGATCACATTCATGAAAGATAGAGAAATAGCCGCTGCATTTGCAACTCCGACCTTGCCAAGGAAGAATATATAACCTCCGTCCCGGAAGCCCACACCATTTATGGAAGGCAACATGGTCAGCAAAAAAGTTACCGGTACCACAAGAAACAGATAAACCAGTCCCACTTGCATATTAAAGGCTTTCACCAACGCGTAATTCATCAAAACAATCATGGCCTGCGAAAGAGCCGACAATACAAAAACGGAAAAAAGCACACCGCGGTTATCCTTTAACAAATGGATGGAGGTGATCATTTTATTCATTTTCTCACCTATCCGCAGCAGAGTGAGCTTATCGAACAACCGCAACATGAAGGCCACCGGGCGTTCCCGGAACATCAGGCCGAAAAAGACCAGTATCCCCAAAAACAGAATAACCGCCATGATCATCAGGCGGTTATCTTTGTAAAAACGGCTGACATACAGCAGAGCCAATATGGCGAGCAGCAGCGTGGAGGCAATGCCCAACAGGCGTTCGATGATCACCGAGGAAAAGGCCAGAGTTCGCTCGTCCGTATCATCCGCCACCCGATAAATACGAACGATATCCCCGCCGATGCTGGTGGGCAAAAAATTATTGAAGAACATGCCGATCAGATAAATGCCGTACAAGGTGGCGCGTCCGTAAGCATAACCGAAGGCGTTTAAAATAATTTGCCAGCGCCAGGCCAGGAACCACACACTGGCCAATCCGAGCAACAATGCATGCACCACCCACCAAACACGGTCCTGATGATAGACATTCCCCAAAATATCTAAAATCTGACGCGGATCGGATATCCATACCAGATAAGAAAACAGGCCCAGGGAAATTATGACCTTAAGCAGGGTTTTCAAAAGGCGCATCATTTATTTCTTCAGTCGGCGTTCCAGTGATTTTTTCATTTGCAGGGCCGACTTGTCTTCCGGGCGTTCCTTTAGCCAGGTGTCGAGTACGGCAATGGCTTTATCAAGCTTACCGGAAAATTCATAGGCGTTTACCAGCAGGCCCACCAATTCACCGTTCTTCGGGTCTTCTTCAAATATTTTTTGGGCAAGCATGGCGGCCTGTTCCGGCATCTGCAACCGGACCAGCAACACGCGGGCCGCTTCCGTAAGGCGTGTCTTGGAATAATGACGCGTCAACATGGTGTCCGCGTAACTGCTATCCACAAAAACATTTAACGCGTCATAATAGCCGCTTAAATATTTGACCGACCACGGAATAACATCATCCGGGATTTGGGCATGCATATAGTCCAGCACTTCGGCAACTTTCTTCTTATCGCGTTCCACCCGGGCGTAATATTCGGATAACTGAATAAATGCCGTTCGGTAATTTTGAAGTAAACTGATGGTGCCTTTATTGAAATAGACATCCGGGTTATCAAAGCGATACCGGTAGGTGTGCATCAGGTTGCGTTCGAGGCGATTGGGATCGATGATCCAGTTTTTAAAAGGCACCAGCTTCATAACCAGGCCCTCCATGCGCATATATTCCCTCAAACCGCCCACCATATTTTCCTGAGGCACTGTTGTGGCAAAATAAACCGGCCGCTTCCAGCGATTGGCGGCAATGATGTTCAGGATCATATAATCCTGCACGCGCAGCAGTTTATAAGGCCCGGTAACAAATGTGGGGTCCACGCGGAATTTGATTTCACGGGGCGTTTTGACATTTTGAATACCATAGACAGAACTGTATTCCCTGAGCGTGCTGTCCGCCACGCGGGCCGGCACTTTTAGGGTTACTTCACGCGGTTCCCAGGGCATGGGGCCGATATTCTTAAGCATATCGTCGGAGATGGTCATGGGCACACGCGGTTCCAGATCACGCAGTTGCTCAATATACCAGTCCGTATTCAGCAAACTGAGATTGATTATGCGGACATCCTTGCGGATACCTTCCACTTCCTGCATGTACCACAGGGGAAAGGTGTCGTTATCGCCATTGGTGAACAACAGTCCGCCCGGTTCACAGGACATCAGCATATTATACGCATAATCCGAGGCTACATAGTTACCGGTACGGTTATGGGTATGGAAATTTTTAGCCAGCATCTGTACGGGCGCGGCAATCATAAACAGCGCAAACACGGCCAGCATAACCCCGCTACCCAGGGGTTTTTTATCTTTCAGGGCATCGCGAATCATCTCAATGGTGCCGGCAAAGCCCAGACCGATCCAAATACTGAACGCAAAAAAGCTGCCCACATAACTGTAATCCCTTTCCCTGGGCTGCGGGTCCGGCTGGTTCAGGTATAGGATGATGGCCAGTCCCGTGGCGAAAAAGAGCGCCAGAACCGCCAGCGCATGTTTGGGGTCGTGCCTGAAATGGTAATAAATGCCCAACAGTCCGATCAGGAAGGGCAGCCCCAGAAACTGCCAGTTCCAACGACCGCTGCCCGGGTCCATTCCCACAAACTGCCACAGGAAATAACGGATGTACATTTTATCTACCTGATATTTCCAAAAGAATTCACCGACACTTTTATATTTTTTTCCATTGGGAGAAGATTTCCAAACAGCCGTACGGTCCAGGGAGCTGTGTTCACCGTATTGTTCGCGGTTGATATAGCTTAAAAAGTTTTTAACCGTTTCCGGATTGTTTTCATCAATGGTGGGATTCAGGTTGGAGCGGATGTAAATCATGGCGTAACTGGAGTAGCCGATCATGATCAGGGTAAGGGATAACATGGCAAAACTGAGCAAATGTTTACGCTTACGCACAGCATAAAAAGCGGTGGCGAAAACCACTCCGAAGATCAAAAACAGATTAAGAAAACCGTTTTTGGCCGTTAACGGCAAATATTTTACAACGCCGGGATAAATAACTGCCATTACAAGAATCGTCACGAAAGTCATCTTAAAAAAACCGGGTACTGAAAAGGTATGGCGCTTATAGTAATACACCATGGCCACAAAGGGAATGGCCAGTACATTCAACAGGTGCACGGATATGGCCAGGCCAATCAGATAGGCGATCATTAAGAGGTATTTTTCGTTATTTTCCTCCTCGTGTTTTTCCGCCCAAACCAGCGAAAGCCAAACCAACAAGGATGTGAACAGCATTGACGATGCATAGACCTCGGCCTCGGCCGAATTAAACCAGAAACTATGGGTAAACGCAAAGCTTAGCGCGCCGATGATACCGGAAAATATGGCCATTTGCCAGTCTTCCGATGTTTGCAAGGTACCGCCTTTTAACTCGCGCATCAGATGCACTATGGATAAATAAAGCAGCATAATGGTTAAGGCGCTGGCAATAACCGAGATGATATTGATACGGAAAGCGATATCGTCGGATATGGGCAACAAGCTGAACACCCTGCCCACCAACAAAAATAAGGGCGAACCCGGCGGATGGGGAACAGCCATTTTATACGCCGTGGCGATAAACTCCCCACAATCCCAAAAGGAAACGGTGGGCGCAACGGTCATGGTATAAATGATTAGCGTAATTACGAACACGATACCGGCAACAATCCGGTTGGTTTTAATCCAGTCCATATGATACTGATTCCCTGATTTATATGTTAAAATTAAGCAAGCCTGAAAAGTAGCAAATGATATCAACTATATCAAGCGGAATGCGTTCCCCGTGGCAGGGCGAAACGGCGAAACATCCGCACACACTGAAACGGCATCATTTTACGCACAAAATGATCGATCACCACGCTTCCCGGGTACATATTGCGCAATATGGCGCGGTCGCTCACCTTGCGTAAAGCCTGCACCGAGCGGCGTTTACGCCAGATAAAGCGCGGATGACTGAAAACAAACCACAAGGCATCCAGAGCCGCCCGGGCCCGGCGCCCGTCCCACATCAGAACGTCGGCCAGTACAGTCGCCATCTCGAACAGTACGCGCAATGGAAAAAACAAAATCAAAATATAAAAAGCGTAATTCTTGATCATCATAATCAAATTATTACGATGGTTCAGATACATTTTGCGTTGATTATCGCTGCGCAGTGTATAACCGGAATAATGACAAATGTGGGTGCGGCAGGTGACCACATTCCGGTAACCGGCCAACTGAGCACGCCAGTTCCAGTCAATTTCTTCCTGATGGGCAAAAAAATCTTCGTCAAGAACACCGATGATATCGGCCACGCTTTTACGCAGCAACATGGCGCAGCCGGACGTCCAGAAAACATTTTGTTCGGCTAAATCGTATTGGTGCTTATCTTTTTCCACCGTGTCAAAAATGCGCCCCCGCGCGAAGGGATAACCCAGCCAGTCCATTTCGCCGCCGGCGCCGCCTGAATAATCGAAATATTCCTGATCCTGAATAGAAATGATTTTGGGTTGCACCGCGGCAATCCTGGGATGGGCGCTGATCGTGTTCACCATCTCCATTAAAAAATTTGTCGGCATTACCGTATCGTTGTTCAACAGCAGCACAAACGGCGTAATGGCCAGGGCGATGCCCTGATTGCAGGCGCCGGCATATCCTTTGTTTTCACTGTTTTCTATTAAACGCACCTGTGGAAAATGTTTGCGGACAAAGTCCTGACTGCCGTCGGTAGAGCCATTATCGATCAATAATGTCTCAAAATCGGTGAAACTATTTTTATACAGGGATTCCAGACAATCCCGCAGGATATCCAAACCGTTGTAATGGGGAATGACGATGGTAATTTTCGGCACGTTTTATCCGTCAGCTTATGTTAAATAGTTTGATCTTCTTTTTGTATTCCGCCACGACTTTTTTGCGTAGGGCCTTATGCGCCGGATGCCGCAGATGGGGATCGTTTTCCACAAGAGCGAACGCATCGCGGCGTGCGTTTTCCAGCATATCCCTGTCGCGAATGGGATTGGCCACGCGGAATTCGGGCATGCCGCTTTGCCGCGTCCCGAAAAAATCTCCCCAGCCTCGCATTTCCAAATCCTGCTCGGCGATGATAAAGCCGTCGTGGGTTTCGGTCATGGTTTTGATGCGCCTGCGCGCGGTATCACCTATATTGTACGGGGTTTTCAGGATACAGTAGGCTTGCATTCCCCCGCGCCCCACCCGTCCGCGTAACTGATGCAACTGGGCCATGCCAAAACGCTCGGCATGCTCAATGATCATGATGGTGGCGTTGGGCACATCCACCCCCACTTCAATCACCGTGGTGGCCACCAATACATCCAGGTCGCCTGCGGCGAAGCGGGCCATCACATCTTCTTTTTCCGCGCTATTCATCCGGCCGTGCAACAAACCCACCCGCAAACCGCTCAGCGGCCCGTTTTGCAAATAGGTGTGGGCTTCCGTGGCGGCTTTCAGGTCCAGTTTTTCGCTTTCTTCCACAAGCGGATAAACAATAAAAGCCTGCTCACCCTTGCCGGCCCGCTCCCGCACAAAGGTGTACAATTTAGCCGCCTGATCGTCGAAACGCCATACCGTGCGCACGGGTTTGCGATTTTTGGGCATTTCATCCATAATGGACACGTCCAGCGATCCGTAGGCGGTCATGGCCAGGGTGCGCGGTATCGGCGTGGCGGTCATCACCAAACGATCCACCTCGCGCCCCTTGTACATCAACGCTCCGCGCTGCATGACGCCAAAACGGTGCTGCTCGTCTATGATCACCAACCCCAGTTTTCCGAACAGCACTTTTTCCTGAGCCAGAGCATGCGTGCCCACCGCCAACACCGGCTGGCCGCTTTGCAGCAGCGATAAAATTTCCCGGCGCGCCTTGCCGGTACGGGAACCGGTCAGTAAAACCACCTGTACATTAAAAGGTTCTAAAAAACGGCGCACGGTCATATAGTGTTGTTCGGCCAATATCTCCGTCGGGGCCATCATGGCTACCTGAAAGTTATGATCCAGCGCCACAAGAGCGGCCATCAGAGCCACCAGGGTTTTCCCGGCGCCCACATCCCCCTGCAACAGGCGATTCATGGGTTTTTCACTTTTCATATCGGCGCGTATTTCACGGATCACCTTTTTTTGTGCACCGGTCAGATCAAAGGGCAGTGAGGCGTACAATTGCTTAAGCCGCGGGCTGCTTCCGGCAAAGGCGATGCCACGCGGTGTTTCCGCAGCATGTTTTTTATGCAGGGCGAACAATATCTGCAAAAAGAAAAATTCTTCATAAATAAACCGTTGCCGCGCCGCCTCCATTTTCAGCGTGTCTTCCGGCATATGCATGGCGCGGAACGCGTTCTCCAGGTCCGGAAAGGCGTAATTGTCCCGTATATTTTCCGGCAGATGTTCCTCAAATTGCGCCAGATTCTTATCGAATATCTGCCTTAACACGCGCCGGAATGTATGGGTGGTGATGCCCGCCTTGCGGAACGCTTCATTACCCGGATACAATGGGATGATCACGCCGGTTTTTTGCACGGCGTCCATATCCAGCTCGCCCAACCGGTCATAATCGGGATGGCTCATGGAATAGCCGCGGTAGAACGTAACCTTGCCGGAAAGCGACACCCATTCCCCGATGGTGAACAAATCCTTAAAAAAACGGATGGAATTAAACCAGACCGCTTCCACCGTTCCGTAACCGTCGCTCAGGGTTATGGAAAAAAAAGGTTTGCGGCCGTGTCTTATGCCGGCGGCTTCCACCCTGCCGATGACGGTCACCTCGGTATTTTCCTGCAGGGCATCCATGCGCATAATGGTGCGTCGGTCGATATAGCGCCGGGGAAAATACCGCAGCAGAGCGGCCACATCATGCAGGCCGTGTTTTTCCAAAACCGCCGCGCGACGCGGGCCGATGCCCTTAAAATAGGTAATATCAAAGGGTGCGCAGGTGATACTCATGTTATCCGACGCGGTTAATGACCTTTTGTCCGGCAATGCGTCCGTCATCCATGGTGATCAATCGGTGGGCATTGTCCGCCATGTGTTCGTTATGGGTTACGATTAGCAGGGTTTGCCCCAGGGCGCGATTCAGTTCCAGTAATAAACGATAAAGTTCCTCACCGCTGTGTTTATCCAGATTGCCGGTGGGTTCATCGGCCAAAACGATTTGCGGTTTATTGATCAGAGCCCGTGCCACCGCCACACGTTGCCTTTCACCGCCGGACAGCTCCGATGGTTTGTGCGTCATACGGTGCGACAACCCCACGCGCCCCAGCAGCTCGCGGGCATAGTGTTCATCTGCATCATGCATATCGCGCAACATGGCCGGTATCAGCACATTTTCCAATGCGGTGAATTCCGGCAAAAGATGATGGAATTGAAATACAAAGCCGATGGTGGCGTTGCGCATGCGGGCCATGGCCGTTTCATCCAAACCCGACACATCCCGGCCGGTGATCCACAATTGTCCGCTATCGCTGCGATCGAGCATGCCGATGATATGCAACAGAGTGCTTTTACCCACTCCCGAGGGCCCCATGATCACGGCAACTTCACCGCTGAGGACTTCCATATCCACCCCTTTTAGCACGTCCACCTGTTGCGGGCCGCTGGTATAGGTTTTATGGATTTGTTCGGTTTTAACGGCTATCGATGACATAGGCTACTCATATCTTATCGCTTCCACAGGCTCCAGGCGGGAAGCTTTGTACGCCGGATAGACGGATGAAATCGTGCTTAAAAAAAGCGCCATGGATGCAATATAGACAAAATCCAACCACTTTAATTCCACGGGAAAAGCGTTGATCAGATAAACATCCGCCGGCAAGGTAAACAGTTCAAATTTAATTTGTATAAAGGCAATCCCATACCCCAACAGACTGCCGAGAGCGGTTCCGATCAGCCCCACGTACATACCCTCGAACATAAAGATACGCATGATCTGACGGGAAGTGGCGCCCATGGATTTCAGGATGCCGATTTCACGGGTTTTATCCATCACCAGCATCACCAACGAGCTGACAATGTTAAATGCCGCTACCATGATAATCAGGCTGAGGATGATAAAGGCCAGCCATTTCTCGATTTCCATCCATGAATACAGCGATTTATGCATGTCAAACCAGGTGGTCGCCGTATAGGGATAACCCAGTTGAGCTGTGATTTCATCCCCCACCTTTCCGGCCTGACGGTAATCTTCCAGGCGCGCTTCCACCCAGGTGGCGCCGGGAATATCAAACAACTCCTGCCCGTCCTTTAGTGAAATATAGGCCAGTATCTTATCATATTCGTAATAACCGAATTCCACCAGACCCGCCACGTAAAACTGCATAATCCGGGGCTGTACAAAAAAACCACCTTTCCCCGGCATATAACCGACGGTAACAATATCACCGATATTCAGTGCGCGCAGATCATCCGCGAGATAACGCCCCAATACAATACCGGGCACTTCCCGTCCGTCGATGATGCGGGGTGAAAAATCCAGCGCGCCGAATGTAATTTTATCCTTAACTTCCGTTACTGCGTCCGCCGATTCTAAGTCGATGGCCTTAATGGCCGCCGGACTTTGTTTGGCCTCGGATTTGATAACCGCTTCCTGATAGATGGTGGGCGTGGCAGCCACCACATGGGGTTGGGCGCGTATCACGGCAAGTACCGAATCCACATCCTCGATGGGGTCCATAAAATATTTACGCAACCGCAAATGGGCATCAGCGCCGATCAAACGGGTGCGCACCTCTTTTTGAAAACCGTTTTCCACGGAAAGTGTCAGAATCAAAGCCATTACGCCTATGGCTATGCCGGCGATGGAAACGTAGGTGATGATGGAAATAAACCCGGTGGTACGCTTGGCGCGCAGATAACGCAGAGCGATAAAGGATTCCAGCGACATATTACTTTTCCGGTCTCATGTGCGGGAAAAAGAGCACGTCGCGGATGCTGGGCTGATTGGTCATCAACATGGTCAAGCGGTCGATGCCCACACCCAATCCGGCGGTGGGCGGCATGCCGTATTCGATGGCGCGCAGAAAATCTTCATCCAGCACCTGCGCTTCTTCATCCCCACGGGCGCGTAACTGCATCTGCGCCTCAAAGCGGGCGCGCTGATCGATGGGATCGTTCAATTCGCTGAAGGCATTGCCGATTTCCTTGCCACCGATGATCGGCTCAAAGCGTTCCACAAGCCGCGGATTGTTACGGTGCTTTTTGGCCAGGGGCGACATCTCCACGGGATGATCGGTGATAAACACCGGTTGGATCAGGTGCGGCTCCACATATTCACCGAATATTTCATCCACAATTTTCCCTACGCCCATATCCGGTGTCACTTCCACATTCAATTCCCCGGCTGTTTTTTTCAACACGTTTTCATCCAACGAAGAGACATCCTTGCCGGTATATTTTTGGATGGCTTCCAGAATGGGCAGGCGCGGCCAGGGCGGCGTCAGATCGATTTCATGGCCGTTAAAATGTATTTTCGGGCTACCGTTCACTTCATTGGCTATGTAATTAAACATCTGCTCCACAAAGTCCATCAGCCAATTATAGTCCTTGTAGGCGGCGTACAATTCCACCTGGGTGAATTCCGGGTTATGGAAGCGGTCGATCCCTTCATTGCGGAAATCTTTGGCAAATTCATAAACCCGGTCGAATCCGCCGACAATCAGACGCTTTAGATACAGCTCATTGGCGATGCGCAGATACAGGGTCATATCCAGCGCATTGTGATGGGTTTTAAAGGGACGTGCCGCCGCGCCGCCGTAAATGGGCTGTAATACGGGGGTTTCCACTTCAAGGAAATCGTTTTTGTTGAGGAAATCACGCATGGCCGTGATGATTCGCGAGCGTTTCACAAACACTTCCCTGACATGCGGGTTCACTACCAGATCCACATACCGTTGCCGGTAACGCAGTTCCTTGTCGCTAAACTGATCATAGATAATCTTTTTACCGTCTTCTTCTTTTTCCTTGGCAATCGGCAAAGGCCGGATCGATTTGGATAACAAGGTCATGCTATCGGCAAACACCGATATCTCGCCGGTTTTCGTCTTTTTGACAAGGCCTGTTACGCCAATAAAATCACCTATATCAAGGCCTTTAAACAAGGTGTACCGCTCTTCACCGATCTTATCGCGGGCGATGTACAATTGGATGCGGCCCTGCATATCCTGAATATGGCAAAAGCTGGCCTTGCCCATTTTTCTTACGGCCATAATCCGACCGGCCACAGCGACGTTTTGACCTTCCAGAGTATCAAATTCTTTTTTAATATCCCCGGTCTGATGTGTGCGATCAAATCCATAGGGATAAGGGTTAATGCCCTGATCGTACAAATCCTTCAATTTTTCTTTTCTGATGGTAACCAGTTGATTTATATCTTCCACATTTCACTCCGCATTAGCTGTTTCCAAAATTCACCAGGTAAGATTTAATGAAGGCGTCGATATCGCCATCCATCACGGCCTGGGTGTTACTTGTTTCTTCATTGGTACGGTGATCTTTCACCATGTTATAGGGATGAAAAACATAACTTCGAATCTGACTGCCCCAGGCAATCTCTTTTTTTGTGTTCTCCATCTCCTTCAATTTGGCCCGTTTTTCTTCCAACTCTTTTTGATATAGTTTAGCTGCCAGAATTTTCATGGCGTTGGCCTTATTCTGATGCTGCGAACGTTCATTCTGACATTGCACAACAATACCGGTGGGAATATGGGTGATGCGAATGGCCGAGTCGGTTTTATTTACATGCTGCCCGCCCGCGCCGCTGGCCCGGTAGGTATCAATTCTCAAATCCGCCGGATTGATTTCCACATCCACGTTTTCATCGATTTCAGGCAAAACAAATACCGATGCAAACGATGTATGGCGTCTTTTGTTCGAATCAAACGGTGAAATACGCACCAGACGATGCACGCCTGCTTCAGCGCGCAGGTAGCCGTATGCGTAAGACCCCTGCACTTCGATGGTGACGCTTTTAATGCCGGCTTCGTCGCCGGACTGGTAATCCATAATGGTTGTTTTAAATCCCTTGCGTTCCGCATAGCGCAGATACATACGCATCAGCATTTCGGCCCAGTCCTGACTTTCGGTGCCGCCCGCGCCGGGATGGATGGTCAGGATGGCGTTATTTTTATCGTGCTCGCCGCCCAGCATGCGTTTAAACTCCAGATCGGCCACGGCCTTTTCCAGCGCTTCCACCGTTTGACGGAAATCCTGTTCTATTTCTGGGTCCGCTCCTTCGGCATCCAGTTCAAGCAGCACATCAGCGTCGACGGCCAGGGCCCTGGCATCATTCCAGGCTTCCACCCAATCCTTGCGTTTGTTTATTTCCGCGTAAATGGCTTTCACCGCCTTTTTATCATCCCAAAAGCCGTCCGCGGTAGTCTGTTGTTCTAATTCAGCGAGTTCTTTTTCTTTTTGATCCAGGTCAAAGATGCCTCCGCAGTTCATCCAGTTTGCCACAGGCATCATTCAGTTTTTGAGTCAGTTCGTTATTCATGTTTTCCGTTTTGGTTGGTAAAAGAGCGGTAATTTAGAGGATATAAAAGAGGCAGGCAAGAAAAGCAGTCTTAAAATAAAAAAAGCTGCCCGCGAGCGGACAGCTTTTCTTTAAAATTATGGGGTGATTACAAGTCACCGCCTTCATCTTCAAGGATTTGTTTCAATTCTTCCAGTTCCTGCTCGGCGGCTTCACGCTCATCCTGCAGTTTATCGAGTTCTTCCTTGATATTTTCGGATTTCTCACGTTCCTCGATAATTTCCTGGAAGAATTCCACCCGTTTATTGAACTGTTTTTGTTGTACGGCAGCCGGCGTGTTACCCACCGCGTCGGTCAGAGGCAGCAGAGTGATTTCAAAACCAAGATGGGCTTTCCAGGCGGTATAGTTGGGCAGACCAACGTTCTCAAATTTATTGATGCCGTTACTGGTATCCTCATCGGGGCTCACACGAATATCGACACCAAGGTTAAAACCGAACCAGCTAAAAGGTTTATAACGGATACTCGGAGTGACATAGGTCCAGTTTTCACGGGCATAGACAAATTCATCCGGTTGAGTCAGATAGGCCAGGCCAAAGACTTCCAACTGAAAATCAAACAGGTCGGTCGGGTATTGAAAGCCAAGCGCATAGTTCAGCGCGTTGGAATTGACCGTGGCGAATTTATCTTTATAGACTTCGGTACCGGCCTCGTTATAATTCCACCAACCCAGTGTTAAATGGGCGTTAAAACTACGATCCGGCAAATACGGGTCCAGATAATAGGACAACATACCGTTAATGCCGTATTCCACGGCGCCGCTGGCATAATAGGTAAACGGGTAGTTATGGTCTTCCCCCAACGGGAAACGCGTGCCAATGGAAAAACCGGCATACATGCTGCGGTTGGCAAAATCAAAGGAACCCGCTTTCAGGAATACACGGATATCATCCGGCAAATTATATTCATTCGGTGTATGTGTATCCTGATATAAACCTGGGATGACAGTGATGTCAAAATGATCCACGACACCAAAAGTCAACACCGCGCTGCTATTGACCAGCCAATAGTTTACCGCTTTAAAATCAGCCGGTTTCAACGTTTGGTTGCCGACAAAATCCGCCAGTTTGGTAAAAAAGTTCATATCCGTACGCACTTCAAAACGGCCGGCATCCAGGGTGCGTGCCGTTTGAGTGTTTAACAGGCTTTTACTCCCATTGGGCGCCTGGGCGAACAATTGCATACATAGCGCGCTCATCAGCAGATAGTAGCTGATTTTTTTCATTGCGACCTCCTAAGCATAATAGAGACGTTTTTATTATTGATCATCATCCAACATTTTCTTCAGTTCTTCAATTTCTTTCTCGGCATCCTTGCGAATGGAACGCAGGTTTTCTATTTCATTTTGAACCGCTTCGGCTTTTTGTTTTTCTTCTATCACGGTTTCAAACAATTCAACCTGCTTTTGGGCCTTGGCCTGCCTGTAGTTAACCACTTCGGTTTTGGAGGAGGACAAGACATTCAAATTCAGATTAATGCCCATGTGCACACGCCAGGTCGGGAAGTTCGGCGGCAGGTCCACCCTTGCGCTGATGTCAGGGATGCCACTGGTATTGTTTCGATCCGCCGGTGAAACACGAAAATCCATGCCGAGATCAACGCCCACCCATTTAAACGGTTTATAGCGGATGCTCGGGGAGATAAAAGCCCATTCTTCGGCGCTATATACATACGGGTCGGGTTGCTGCAGGAATAAAATACCCGTCAACTCCATACGAAAATCGAATAACGCGGTAGGATAACTGAACGCCAATGCCATTCTGAAATCACTGGAATTAACGGTGGCTTTTAATTCATTTCCGTTGGCATAAGTATAAAGGACGGAACCCAGTTCATTATAATTCCACCAACCCATGTTAAAATGCGCACTGAAACCGCGGTCAGGCAGATAGGGATCGGTAAAAAAGGACACCGCGTACATTAAGGCGTATTGAAAGGAATTGGGAGCAAATTCGGTAAACGGATAGTTATGTACTTCCCCTGTCGGGAACCGGAAGCTGGCCAGAAATCCCTGTGAGAAGCGGTTACGGGCAAATTTAAAGCCGGCGGCGCGTACCGTTAAAAAGATATCATCCGGTAAATTAAACTCATTGGAATAATGGGTATCCTGATACACACGCACGCCAAGCGTGGCATCCAGATGGTTCATGATACCGTAGGTCATCACGGCATTACTGGCCACCAGCCAGTAATTAACCGCCTGAAAATTCGCCGGGGTTACGGTGCCACCGATCAAATCGCCCACTTTGGAGTAAAAACTCATGTCGGTATAAATCCCCAGGGTTCCGGGGTCATACGTACGGGCGGTTTGTGTATAAAAGAAGGTCTTTTCACCATTGGGTAACTGGGCAAATCCCATTTGTACCGCAAACAGAAAACCGAAAATAACAAGTATCTTATTTTTCATTAAAGACTCCTACAGCCTTAAATATGCTTTACGATTCGAATCTAATTAAAATCTTCATCCAAGGAAACTATTTTACCCGTGACGCCAGCACAAATACGTTGGCAATAATAGCTAAATCTCGCATTAATCCCACAAATCTTGAAAAAATATCCTGAATACTTCCCGCAACGATGATCGTATCACCCGGTTGTAACTGCGGCAACAGGGTATTATCCCCGGTTTTCAGGAACAGTTCAATGTCAACTTTTATGACTTCCTGGTTTTTTCTCACAATGCGTATATCATTCATCCTGGCGGTATTTAACGGGCCACCGGCGGATGAAATCAGATCGATCAGGGTATAGGAACTGGGGATACTGTAAATACCCGGCCGTCCGACATGCCCCCACAAATTTACGTTTACTAACAGTATATCGCCACTTCCGAGGATATATTGAGCCGGTTTATCCGAAAATTGAGACGCGGACGCATTAAATTTCGGCACATTGTCAAACGACTGCCCCCAACTGACTCCCCAGAAAGTTATTATAAGAAAAAAGATTACTCGAGTAGTGCGCATTTTAATTTCCCCAATCAATCGAAAATGTGGCCCAATCGGATTCGGAACCGTTATGAAGCTGATCGCCGGCCAGTAAATCTATTCGCCATCGGTATTCCACATCATCCTGAAACACAAGCAACTCCTGCTTATTCATCACATAGGTGAATTGGGTTTCCCCAAAATTGCCTTTTAGCGGATTTTCCACATACAGGTAAACCAATTCCTTAAAATTGGCGCCGATTAGCCGCTCCACACGAAAGATATAACCGTTGGGCAGGGCGTTGGCCGGGATGTTAAATGTAAATCCCAGGCTGTCCGGAACTGTAACGAGACCCTTGGGATAGGTCGGATTGGCCTTGGGTAACAAACTGTACCACACCGTGTCCGAGGGCAGGCTTTCCTGGTTATTTTCATTCACGGCCGTTATGAAATAATAATAAGGGGTAAATTCAGTCAGGCCATCCAAATCCACAAAAACCGTGTCTTCCCGGTTATTCACTTCCTGCTGACCGATAAAGCGATAGTTAGCCTTTCCGTCCGGTTCATCGGAACGGTATATTTTGTAACGTGTAATGCCAGCGGAAGCCGGTTCCCGGTACCACATAATCTGAATGGCGTTTTCGGCACGGGCCACGGCATCCGTTCCCGGCTCTTCCAGCGTTGTATCGGCCGCTGCTGTTTTTTGCACCATGCGTGGTGGTTCCGGCGGCTTCCCGTTATCATTACTGACGGGATTGCATTGCCAGGCCAAAAGCGCTATGAATAATAGTAATTTTTTCATAAATGAAACAGTAACGAAACTCTGTATGTATTGCCCAAATCATGGCTTTGATAGGCCAGATCGAGCCGTAATTTCCATAAATAGAGGCCGAGGCCCGTGGTGAAGTTCTGCTGATTGAGACCGGCCCTGAGAGCAATCATGGAATCATATAAAAATTCCCCGCCAAAATGACTGGCCCCATTGTAACGCGTATCCAGATCAAAGGCAAAGGTAAATTGGGAATCGATAAAATCCAAAGGCTGAATGATGGCAAAACCGTATTTTATGTTGCGGCTGATCACATCCGTTCGTTTGGAATTGGTATTCCAGGTTACTTTTGTCTCCAAAAGGTCCTGCGCGTTAACACCTACCACCAATTTACCATATTTTTCATCATTGAACACATCATTCAGGCCGAGTCGAATCATCATACCCAAATCCAGTCCCACGCCATCACCGTTTTTATCATCAATGCTTTCCCGCAGGACTTTGATGTTACCGCCAAAGCCAAAATCCACCGGCAGTTCAAAATATTGCCAGCCCAAATCAAACAAAATCCGTTTATACTTGGCAAAACTGAACACAAAGGCGTCACTGGCGGCGGAAAAATACCCCGTCGGCTCACCGATCAACTGGTCGTATTTGTCCCCGTTTACCCTGTCTTCATCCGGATTGAACCCGGGATAGCGCGGGATATTATCCACACTCAAGCGCATCCAGGAAGCGGATATGGTCACCCCGCCGAAAATGGGCATGGCGGCGCTGACAAAATTCTGGCTTTCCAGTTGATCGAATAAGCTGGCATACATGGTGGCCGCCTGAAAATTTTCCATGAAGGCCAGACCGCTCGGGTTCCAGTACCAGCCGTAGGCGTCATCGCTCACGGCCACAAAGGCGCTGCCCATGCCCAGGGCTTTGGCGCCCACCCCTAATTCCAGAAAGGAGCCGGCATATTTTCCCGCAAACGATATATTTGCGAACAGCAAAAATAAGAGATAAAATTTCTTCATTTGAGACGCGCTATTTTGAGTTTTTTGGTGACATTAAATTTTTTACCGGTAAACTGATCTTTAAATTCAGCCTTAACCAGTGCAAAATACACGCCGTTGGCCACATCGTTCCCGTCATCATCGCTACCATCCCATTCCATCTCATGGTATCCCACATCCAGTAAATTATCCGTGATATTTTCCGGCGCGGGTAACAATTTGGAGCGGATAAGCTGTCCGGAAACGGTATAAATACTAACGGACAGTTTATTTAAGGGCCCGGTAAAGTTATTGGTAAAGGAAATAATCGTGCTTTCCGCAAACGGATTGGGATAATTACCATGTACAATGAGATCATTGGACGCTGAGACGCTGAAGGTGCGCTCCACCGTTTGCACATTTCCGTTGATATCGGCGATTTCAGCTTCCAGCGAATGGTCGCCCCGTTCAAATTCCGGCGCCAACAATAAGGCGATGCTATTGGCGCTTTCGATGGAATCCGGCAGGACAATATCATTTTCATCCAGTTCACGACCGTCCAGTTTTATCTTTAAACTTCCCGTCAGATCGATGCCGTTTTCATCCTGTAACAAAAAGGCCAGGGCCGGCCGGGCGCGTACCAGCATCTTGTTCCTGAGCGGTCTGCCGTTAGCGGTTACTTCGATTTGAGGCGCTTTATCATCCTTAAAACTGAAAACGCCATAGCGGCCCGATTCCGTTATCGAGGCAATCAGGCGGTCACCCTTCATCGTGGAAGGCACCCGTACCCACAAACCGAGATCACTATTGAATCTGAAAAATGATATTGCACTTAATTCGGAAGTACTGTACAGTGAGGCATGAAATTCCGTCAGCAACAAAAGGGGTTGTTGCAAAACAGCCACTGAATTTTTAACACGAATATTAAAAAACGATGAATCACCCGAGACCCCCGTATGCACATATTTCAGGTCTTTTTGGTCATTCGCTTCGATGTATCGGGTAATCGGTTCCCGTTCGATAGACAACACCGATGATGCGCTGAGGGCATTGGGCGCCACATAAACACCCCAACCGTCATAAACTGCCAGTGTGTCATTGTTTACTCCGTCGCTTGATGTGCCTTTTCTGAAATCGATCCATACGTTGTTGGTTTGCAATGTTTTTTCAACAATATTGTTGTATTCATTACGCTCTTCAATGCTGTAATCGGCATCCACCACCACACGCACTTTTTGCTGGTTTTGAAAAAGGGTACCGCTGAGGTCTGCTTTGACATGCCTGACTTCCCCGGCCTGAAAGTTATGTATTTCGGAATAAAAAGGCGTGGCGGTCTGCATACCCAATTCATCAAACGCCTTTATGAGAACACCGCTCACACTCTGCCGTGAATCATTGGTGACATCAAATTGCAGTTCCAAACGATCATCACCGCCAAGGGTTATGCTGCTGCCATCCAATACCAAATCGGGTCGGTTATCCACCACATTGATTTCCTGAAGATCATAGCGGGTAACATTCCCATCCACATCACGAATGAACAATTCAAAATATTTTAAACCGGCAGAATTAAACCCAGGATGGTCGCTGCTGCTTTTCCACACGGAGTCAGACTCCGCTTCCATAAGAACCGTCACCCCGTAGTTTCCGCTGGAATTATAATCCCTGAAATTACGCAACGCCATGTAATCAATTGGGGCAACCGGTTTAATTTTTACCGTAAACTGAATACCTTCCCTCAATTTCGGCTGAAAAGGCTGGGGCGTAATGCTTTTTAGAACCGGTTCACCGACTTTGACCACCCATGCGCCGGCGGCTTCCTGAGTGCCGCTGTTTGCGTAAAACTTAAAGACAAGTTGTTTACGGCTGTATGTCGCGGGAATAGTATAGCTTGCCGTTGCTTTTCCATCTTCCAGAATCAACGTTTGTTCATCAAGGATGAAATTGTTATAGTCATGCACTTCCATGCGACCCACGGCGCTGCTGAACGGTGCACTGACGGTCATATTGATGGTTTGCCCGGCTTCGGGTGTTTCATCAGAGGGGTTTATGGTTAAGGTTTGATCGGCTTTTTTAATAGAGAGCGTCGGATCGCCCAGTAAATTGTATTGATGAATCATGGAAGCGCGTAACTGACCATGCGACGGGGTGCTGGTATAACCGCTTTCCGTATAATAGACATTATTGATCCAATAGTCGATTTTCATCATATCGACCGCCTGTCCAAAGGTGGTATTATCCTGCCACAAATAGTCGTGCAGAGCCCATTTAACGGCAAAGTCATTATATTTCCAACCCACACTGGCGCTGGCCAATACCGCTATGGCGCCTTTATTCTCTGCAAAAATCAGACGTTCGGCCAAACCTTCTTTATTGGGATTTTCAAACGCGCCGGTAAAGCAGGTCATGCTGGCGATAAACGGATATTTTCCTTCGTTATTCAGATTATCCACCCCGGCAAGATCCAGAATGTTTTTATCCGCCCAGATGGCTCCGCCGCCATGTCCGAAAAAATTGACAAACGTCAGGCCGTCATCAAAATAATCCACCAATTCCTGACGGCTCCCAAGCTGCGGATCAAAACCGGAGATGGTATCATTTTTGGCCACGTTTAAGCGTCTTTCAAATACATTGGGCGGCATTTTCAAATTGATAATACGTCGGCTTTGGGTTCGGAACACCGGTTGATGGGTAATAAACTCTTTATCCGATTCATCGTTACCACTGATAAACAAAGCCCGGTTATGCCATTCTCCCGTACTATTGTCATTTTGAAAATAAGCCACTTTATTGATATAATTTTCCAGGTCCTGGGCGGAATGCGCCGGAATGCGACCGATATGCAAATCGGGAATTTTATCATCTCCGGAAACAAAAGTGTATTCGATATCGCCCGGCGCGGCGCCAAAACTTTCCGTGGT
>RFFS01000019.1 GCA_003696775.1 Calditrichota bacterium | reverse complement strand
TAACTCTCGCTGATACGGATGCTGCCGTTGGTAGTTTTTAAAAACATCACCGGCCCGCCGCCATTGATGGCGCCGCTCACTTTTTTGGAAGAACTGTAATCATAGCGTTCCAGGGGTAAATCGCAACGAATGCTGCCATTGGTGGTGCGCGCTTTCATATCCACACGGGCATCCGGCGGCAAATATAGTTTGATGGAGCCGTTGGTGGTGCGAAATTCCATGTCATCATCGTATATATCTTCCAATTCCGCTGTTATGCTACCGTTGGTAGAATGGCATTTTAATGCCCCCTTCACCGCCTCGGCCACAATTTTACCATTGGTGGTGGTTAAACGCATGCGACCTTCCCCGCCAAACACACTTAAGGCGCCATTGGTGGAGCGGATATCCAGGTCCAGTTTGCGCGGTACATGAATTGTATAGCTAACGGAAAAGCCGCGTGTGCCGCCAAACAACCAGCCCAATAATCCATTGCTGTGTTGACCGCCCCGGGTGCCTTCAGTTTCAACCACCCAGGCGTCGTCTTCCTTTTCCATGGTGATTCGTATATCGTCCAGAATGCGCCGACCTTCTTCCTCATTATCAGCATACACCGTTTTTTCCATTGTGATTTCAATAATCGGTTTATCCCAGGCTTCCACGCTGACATGGCCGTTGACATTACTCACTTCCAAACGTGTTACATCATCGGTGTTCAGTTCTTTTGTTTCCACCTGTTTAATTTTACCGGCAAAAACCGGCGAAAAGAAAAACAAAGCGCTTAATACAAATGACCCTAAAAAATGAAAACGTAACATGACACTCTCCTAATCTTCAATTTTATAAATCGTGATGCCCCACATATACGGCTGATCCGGCGGCGTAGCGTTCCAGTTGTTAAAACTATGGCTGTCGTCGGTCACATAGTGCACGGTATAACTTCCCGGCTCCAAAGTGATGATGGTATCGGTTTTACGGTTTTTGGAAGCGCCTCCGGCGCGGTCCGTATTACGATAGCGCATGCGCCATACCTTACGATGCGTGCTGTTGTCTTCAATCCAGCCGTAATCATACATTTCATCCCAATCGCCTTCCCCCAACGCCACGATGCGTACAACCGTGCGTTTGTCTATGCTAAAACGTTTTCGCAGATGCTCGTCATTGCGGGCGCGGGTCAGCTCGGCGATGATCACATCCGGCGTTAAGGAGGCCACATCGGCCTTTTCCGCCTTTTGGTTCTTATTCATGGGATACAGGGTAATGCCCCACATTTTTCCGTTTCGTGGCGGTGTGCTGTTCCATTCTTTATAAGAATGAGAATCATCCGTTTTATAATGCACGATATACGAACCCGGCGGCAGGGTTATCACTCCATCAAACAGACGATTTTTACCTGAACCGCCGGCATGTTCCGTTTCCCGATAGGTCATGCGCCACACTTCCTCACCGGTTTCCGCATCGCTGATCCAGCCGTAATCGTACATTTTATTATCGCGCCCCTCGCCCAGGGCATGGATACGGAACGCGCCTTTTTCTTTAACAATCAAGCCGGCTTCACGGTAATCATCGTCCCCCATGCGGATCAGTTGTATCAACGGTTCCGGCTCCGGCATTTCCATTTCCCTGACGATTTCCCTGGAAATGCTGCTATCGGCGGGACGCACCATTATGCCCCAAAAGTCCGGATCGTAAGGTGGATTGGTGTTCCACTTTTCAGCGCTGTGGTTATCATCGCTGCGGTAATAGACCATATAATCACCCGCGGGCAGGGTGATACGGTCACGCGCCACGCGGTTTTTTATGGCGCCGCCGGCGTGGCTGGTTTTTCTTTCCCGCATGCGCCATACTTTTTTACGATTATGCATATCGAGAATCCAGCCATAATCGAACATCTCGCCCTGCCAGCCTTCCCCTATGGCGTAAATATCCACATCGATATCCTGTGTAACACTAAAACCCTTTTTTTCATAATTGCCGTCACCGATCGATTCAAGGGAAACAATAGCCTGATTTTGCCAGGCGCGATGGTATTTTTTCACCGCTTCCTCACTCAGCACGGCATCCACGCCCCGTACTTCCACATACCATTTACGCAGTTGTTCTTCCCACCAGTCGTCATCGCCGAACACCATATCCAATATACGTTCAAAACTGAGGAAACCGCTTACCTTATCCGGCCGTATGGCACAAAGATAAAGTTCATATTCGCCTTTTTTAAGGCGCACGCCCCCTTCAAAGGTACGGCGCCATTTATTCCACCAGTCGCGTTTGGTGTTGTCCACGGTCATGCGCCAAACCATTTGCCGGGTATGGGCATCAATAATCCAGGCATAGGCAAACATATTAAACGGGTCCTGCTGAAAGTTATAAATACGCCGGGTTTCCTTATCGCCGCCGGCGCCCATGGCATGAATGGACACCGTTTGATCGCTGTTCAGGGTAAAACCGGCCACTTTCACCTGGGCATCACGCATATCGCGGAGGGCACAGGTTTCATTGCCGGCCCATAACAGAACGGGCGTTAACAGAAAAATCAGGTTTGTAATACGTAACATGGGCGTATCCATTAAAAAGGTTTAACTAAACGAAAAATAAACACCAACGGCCGGGAACCGTCATCCAGTCGCCGGGCGATGCTGAACCGGTATTTTCCCTTATTATCAGAAAGGGCAATCCCCACATCGGTTTTAATATCCCGCCAGGTCAATGATTCAAAACCACCGGCCACGTCAGTGGCGTCGGTTTGCCAGGCATTACCGGCGTCAAAATAAAAGGTGTAAGCCACACTGCTAAACGGGGGAATAAGGAAATTACGCGATGGAGTAAACCGGTATTCCACATTGGCCAGTAACATACGGTTGCCGCGCAGCGATTTGTTGGGATAACCACGTAAAGTGCTTAAGCCGCCCAGACGGTATTGCTTTTGAACGGGCAATTGTCCCGTGGCGCTGCCGACCGCCACACGCACATCCAATTGCTCCGACCGGCTAAGGGGAATATAGCGCCGCACGTCCAGCCTGTACTGGTTAAAGGAAAAATCGCTGGCAAGCGCTCCACGGCTGGATGTTTCCATGCTCAGGCGTGCGTACCAGCCCTGGGCGGGCTGTTCATGATTGTCCCGCGTGTCGAAGTAAACTTCTCCATAAACGCTGCGCATCCGGCCTTCATCCACCGGCGGATTCGGTAAAAAATGGCGGTTTTCGCCAAACAGGGCCCAGTCGGTGCGATTGCGTACCGATGTATAATCGGCATTCCGAAAAGCCAGGGTACCGCGCAAAAAGATAGTATAATTTTGACGCATGTGCAGTTCAAAGCCCTGACGACGATAAAAATCCATGTAATCACGATGCAGGAAGAAAGCGGACAGAGCATTTTCCATGCGGGAAATCATCCAGTTCTCATCGGGGCTGTCGATGCGGTCAAACAACGAGCCGCCGATTTCAAAACGGTAATCGCGTCGGTCGAACAGCCAGCGGTTCAAACCGATTTCATAACGCCATTTGTAATCGGCAAAGCCATAACCCAGAAAACCGTGCACATCCACATAATCGTTATCGCTGCCCAGGGAGGGGGGCACATTCAATCCGGTGAACAGCCCCTGCACGCGGTTGTAGGTAACCAATAATGATTCATCGATCTGTTTAAGGGGCAGCGTGCCGTAGTCACCGTAAAAACGCCGTCTCCAGACCCATGTGTCGTCGTCATCGTCCTCATCCCAGGTGGCCTCGTCCTCCACCTGTTGTTCATAACGCCGGGCCCAACCGGTTCCGGGTACCAGGTTGCGCGCCCGGGTTTCGATCTGCTTGCCCTTTACCTCGGCGTAACGATCCTGAACGATGCGTCCGTTTACCACCACCACATCGCCATCGACAAGCGCCCCTTTTTGAAGATGAATGGTACCAAACAACACAACAACGGAACCGTTTATCCGGCCGGATAAATGGAGCGTGCCATCCGCCACCAGTACGTTGCCGTCCACTGTTTCGCCGGCGGCGATTTTCACCAGCCCCTCGTAACGGTACACCTTTTTATCATCATCAAAATATTTGACACGGGCCCTTTGTTCAATTTTTTTCAGGTCTTTCTGAAAATCCTGCGCCGAAAGCCCGGACACGCCCGACAGTAAAAACAACAATATGCCAAGGTAACGAAGCAACATAAAACGACTCCTGTATTTAAACCTGATATATCTTTACGATTGAATACGCCAAAGGTTACACAAAAAACATCCCCGCGCCCTTCCCGCCAAAAAGCATTTGTATAAAGTGGCAAAATGTTACAGATTACCCTTTTTTCGTCCGAACAGTAAAAAACGGCGGGAAACCAAATGCGCATTGCCCCGTTAGCCAATTTTAATTCTAACCTTCGGAGAACCATGAAACGTTTCATTTTCCCACTTTTGTTTACCCTGATACTGATAGCCGCTGTCCCGGTTACGGTTTTATCCGACACCACACAGGAAGAAATAACCTATACCAAACTCAAACCGGAACCGCAGCACCCGCGGGTCATCCAACTGGTAACGCAGATTTTATTGCGTAACCACTATAAATCGATGGAACTGGATGATTCCCTTTCCGCGCAGGTTTATAAAAATTATCTTGAATTTCTGGATTTTAATAAAAGTTATTTCCTGCAATCGGATATTGACGCCTTCAAACCGTTCCGCCATTCCTTTGACGAATTTCTTAAAAAAGGCCGGCTTGATATTCCTTATATGATATACAACACCTACCAACAACGGATGGCCGAGCGTCTGGAATATGTGTTTAAACGGCTGGAAAAACCTTTTGATTTTACCAAAGATGAATACTTTGAGCCTTTTCGCGACAGCTTAAACTGGGCGCAAAGCCGGGAAGAACTGGAGGAATATTGGCGTAAACGTTTAAAAAACGAAGCTTTAAGCTTAAAAATCGCCGGTAAGGAAGATGACAAAATTCATGAAACCCTGATCAAACGGTACAATAACTTAAAACGACGTCTGCGACAAAACCAAAGCGAGGATGTGGTGCAGCTTTATCTCAATGCGCTTTCCTATGCCTTTGACCCGCATACCTCCTATTTTTCACCCAAGGCCAAGGATGATTTTAAAATCCGAATGAGCCTCTCGCTGGAAGGTATCGGCGCGCGCTTAATGACGGAAAACGATTACACCAAGGTCGTGGAGATCATCCCCGGTGGCCCGGCGGATAAAAGCGGCCTGCTTAAGCCCAACGACTATATCGTGGGCGTCGGCCAGGGCGAAGAGGGTGAAATCACCGATGTGATCGGCTGGCGTATTGATGATGTGGTGCAACTGATCCGCGGCCATAAAGGCACAACGGTGCGACTGCAAATTCTGCATGATCCCACCGCCTTGTTGGCGGATGCCGAGATCATCCGTATTGTAAGGGATAAGGTAAAACTGGAAGACAGCGGCGCCAAGGCCGATACCCTGCATATTCAAAGAAACGGCCAAAGCTTTGTGTACGGCGTCATCGACATCCCCGCCTTTTACCTGGATTATGACGCCATGCGTAAGGGCGACCCCCATTTCAAAAGCACCACCCGTGATGTACGTCGGTTAATCACCGAGATGCAGGGCAACGGTTTGGACGGCCTGATCCTTGATCTGCGCGGGAACGGCGGTGGTTTTTTAAACGAAGCGGTCAACTTAACCGGCTTGTTCATCAAGGAAGGCCCCGTTGTACAGGTTAAAAACAGCCGCGGCGATATAAAAGAAGAAGAAGACCGTAACCCGGCGGTTTTTTACGACGGCCCGCTGGCGGTATTGGTGGACGATTTCAGCGCGTCGGCTTCGGAAATTTTCGCCGCCGCCATCCAGGATTATCAACGCGGCGTTATTATCGGCAACCAAACGTTTGGGAAAGGTACCGTGCAAAATGCCGTGGACCTCAACCGCTATTTTCCGGGCAGTAAATTTAAATACGGCCAAATCAAGCTGACTATTGCCAAATTTTACCGTGTCAACGGCGGCAGTACACAAAACAAGGGGGTGATCCCCGACATTACCATCCCCTCGCGTTTCAAACACAATGAAGTGGGAGAATCCGCGCGGGAAAACGCCCTGCTGTGGGATCAGATCAAACCCGCTATTTATGTACCGGAAAAAACGGTATCGCCGGAGTTAATAGAACGACTGGCCCGGGAACATGACATCCGATTCAGCACGGACAGCGTTTTTGTCGCCTTTGCCGACAAGATCAATAAAGAGCGTAATAAAAAACGTCCCAAACGCTTCTCTCTGAATCTGGAAAAACGCATGGCCGAAAGGAATGAAAAGAAAGAAAAGGATAAAAAGAAAGATGATAAGGAGCCCGATTGGACTCTGATCGAAAGCGGCAACATTCTCAGTGACTGGATATTAATAAATAAAGACAGCGGGCGATAAATCGTACATTTGCCCGGCCCCGCTTTTACCCCCCCCGGTGAATAAATAACATCGGGGGTTTTGTTTTCATGCCATTGCACCGGTTTCCGGGCTCATAGCATTCAGTAGTGACCACGCCCCCTGCCATACAAATAAAAAACCGCCCCGATAAAGGCGGTTTAAAAAAGCATCCCTGCTTTTAAGCCAGGCTCCTTCCTGTGCATAGTACATTCGGTATATACCCTGCTAAATACAGTCCGGCCCGGTAATCTGTTTAAAACTGTCCATTTTTATTTTGGCGGATAATGGGGGACATATATCTTTTCTTTTAAAGCCGGATTTATGTAACTTTTCGTCTTTTTATAATTGCGGAGAATCATTTTGAAACAACTCAAAAAAATCAAGGGCACCCAGGATATCCTGCCCGAAAAATCCATCCACTGGCAGGCGCTGGAAAAGCATGTCCACACCCGCATGGCGTTGTTTAATTTTAAGGAAATACGCACGCCCGTATTTGAAATGACCGAGGTTTTTGCCCGCGGCATCGGCCAGTTTACCGATATCGTTTCCAAGGAAATGTACACCTTTACCGACCGGGCCCAAAAAAGCCTGACCCTCAAACCGGAAATGACCGCGCCGGTAATGCGTGCCTATATGGAAAACACCCTTTACGCCAAAGCACAAACCCACAAACTCTACTACATCGCCCCGTTGTTCCGTCAGGAAAATCCCCAGGCCGGACGACTGCGTCAGTTCCATCAATTCGGCGCGGAATTCATCGGTAGCGCCGCGCCCGAAGCGGATGTGGAAACCATTTTACTGGCCCTGGATATCTTTCAAAGCCTGGGTCTGACGGACATGCAATTACGAATCAATACCGTGGGCGACCCTCCAAGCCGGGCGCCCTATAAAAAGCTTTTACAGGATTACTTCCGCCAACACATATCCGACCCCGACCCAACCGTGGCGGCGCGCATCGAAAATAATCCCCTGCGCGTGCTCGACTCCAAAGACCCGGCGTTACAGGAAATAATATCCCGGGCTCCCAGACTGGTCGATCACCTTACTCCGGATGCCGCCGCCCATTACGCCTCGGTTAAGGAACAATTAAGCCGCGCCGGCGCGCCCTTTACGGAAGACCCCTTACTGGTACGCGGCCTGGATTATTACACCCATACGGTTTTTGAAATTACCAGTGACGCGTTGGGCGCGCAAAACGCTTTGTGCGGCGGGGGGCGTTATGATCTGCTGGCCCGGGAACTTAGCGACAAGGATTTTCCGGCCGTGGGTTTTGCCGCCGGCATGGAACGATTATTAATGGCGCTGGAAGCACAAAACAAACTGCCCGGCAGGGAAACCGCGCCCGATGTATTTATGGTATGCCTGGGCGATGCCGCGCGGGCGGAAATGGCCACTTGGCTGCGCCGCCTGCGCGACGCCGGTATCCCGGCAGATGCCGATTTTCTAAAACGCAGTCCCAAGGCCCAATTTCGGGAAGCCAACCGCAGTGGCGCCCATTTCAGCCTTATTCTGGGTGAGGATGAACTGGCCCGGAGGTGCTTCTCCGTAAAGGATATGCGCGCTAGTACCCAACAGGAAATCGCTTTTGATGACATCATCTCGTATCTGCAGGCCCGGGGCGGAAACCATTCATGAAACCGACACCGCTTTCCACCGGCCAGGAAAAGTTTTACCGTAAACTGCTGCACAAAAAATACCGTGAGGCCGAAGGCCTGTTTTTAGCCGGGGGAAAGCGGGTCAACCGGGAATTCATCGCGGCGGGCTGGCAACCCCGCGCCCTGCTTATCCGTGAGACGGCCAACGAACACTGGCACCTGCCCCATGCAACGCTTTACACGGTAACGGAACGGCAATTAAAAACCCTGAGCGGGGTACCCACACCGCAGGATGTGATCGGCGTGTATGCCATCCCCACTCAGGAAACCTTACCGGACAGCGGTTTCCTCCTTTATCTGGATCGCGTGGCCGATCCGGGCAACCTGGGCACATTGATCCGAACCGCCGCCTGGTTTGGCCTGCGGGGTATCTTACTCAGTCCGGGCAGCGCCGATCCCTGGCAACCCAAGGTGGTGCGGGCCAGTGCCGGCATGATGGCCCATATCCCCCTGTTTACCGGACAGACGCCTGCCACACTGACCCGGATGCAAAATAACGGCTGGTATATATGGGCCACACATATTCAAAACGGCGCCACGCTGGAACAGTGCGCGGCCGGCGACAAACAGATACTTTTGATGGGCTCCGAAGCCCACGGCCTGTCCGATGAATTAACCGCTTTGGCCGACCGCACACTGCACATCCGCCGTACAGGCAGGGGGGAATCCCTAAACCTGGCCGCGGCAGCGGCGATCATTATGCATCACTTCAGCATAAAACCATAAGGATTGTATGAAGAAGAAAAATTTCCCCGAACCATTGGAAGCATTGGTTCTCATTCTGGTTCTTTTCAGCGGCATGCTGTTGCTGGCCGTCACCATCGGTTTCATTTTATCACTCACCGGACAGGCTTCCGCCCAACTGGATCGCAATATTCAGCTCTTTTTCTTCTTCGGAGAAAGTCTGTTTTTGATCATTCCCTGGCTCTATGCCCGAAAGCGCGGCTACAATACCACCGATTTGTTTCGCCTAAAAAAAGTACCGCTCCAAAGCTTCGCCTGGGCCTTTTTAATGGGTTTGGGGCTGATTATCCTGACCGACGAACTGGAAAGAGTGATCACCCTGCTTATACCCATACCCGATGCGATAAAGGAATTAATGAAACCGATGATCGTCAACGGCCCCTGGGAATGGTTTGCCGTGTTTACCGGCAGCGTGATATTCGCCGCCATTGCGGAAGAGGGGTTATTCCGGGGCTTTATGCAGGTAACGTTGGAAGCCCGGGGTGATGTTACGCGCGCCGTGGTGCTGGCTTCGGTCAGTTGGACCATTATCCACATGAACCCTTACTGGGCGATTCAGATTTTTATAATGGGTGTCTTTCTTGGCTGGCTGGCCTGGCGGCTCGATTCGATCTGGCCATCGGTGTTGATACACGGAATGAACAATTTTCTGGCATTGATAATAATTAACAGCTCCTTAGATGAAGACATCCCCTGGTACACCTACCAGGGCCATGTGTCACCTTTGTTTTTAATAGCGGGCGGGTTATTGCTTTACGGCGCCATTCGTGCCATCAATCGTCTGCCGCGTCCCGTTCGGACAACGTATCCATCTTAGTGGCCAGAAAACGCATTACCGCCTCCTCGGCCTGCATCACATCCATGGCGCTGGCATTGCGCAGGCTATCCCACACCGCCTGGGGACTCACTCCCTCCAAATCGGCCACCTTGTCATAGGTTCCCAATTCCCTGTAGCGCCAGTAGCGCTTAAAATTTAAGGTGCTCCAGCGGTTTTTGATGGCATTCATCAGGGTATATACGGTGTTGATATAAAGGTCCAGTTGTTCATCTCCGGAACGGAAATGCACACGTTGGCGATTCTTTTTGGCGTAATTGATGGCCGCGTTGGCCCTGTGAAAGGCCGGCCCGTCCATTTCGATGGGAATGTTGGCGCCCATACGGTGTATGCGCCCCAGACCGATGCCGTAGCGTAAGTCCAAAGGATGCAACAACCGTTCGAACTCGGTCATTATGGAATGCACGCGCGGCACATCCCGTACAACGCCCTGAAATTCATCCCCCTTGGTTATCATAAAAGGCGCTTCAATGGCCGCGGATTGTTTTTCATTGACCTGTACAATAGCCGATTTTAAAAAGAGCTGCCATTCATAGCGTTCACGCTCTTTCATTTTTTTGGAGCCTTTGATATCGGCAATCATCACGGCAACAGTTTCGGGCATGTTAAAAACTTCGGTTAAAGGTTAACGGGATGGGCAGCGTACCATTTTTGGTGATGATGTTCAATTTCCTTCAAAACGCGTCGCGCCAGGCCAAGCGCTTTTAAGCCTTCATCGGCGGGTACCGGCACGGAACGTTTGCCCTGAACGGCATCCAGAAAAGCCTGTAACTCATCCTTTAAAGGATTCACACCTTCACGCGTTAACTGCTTATACCGGATGACACGTTTCACATCCGCAGCATCCAATTGCCCCAGGTCTTTCAAAAAATCCATGTCACCGGAAGCGCCCGGTGCATCCGGCAGATAAAAGGCGTCGGCTTTACCGGCGTTAAAATCCAGGGACAAATAGGCGCTTTGCTGAAAGATACGCATTTTACGCATTTTTTTTGCGGAAATACGGCTGGCGGTAACATTGGCCACGCAACCGTTTTCAAACTCAATGCGCGCATTGGCAATATCGGCGTTATGCGACACCACGTTGACCCCGCTTGCCGCCACATGCACCGGTTCGCTTTTTACAAGATGCAAAATCAAATCCAGATCGTGGATCATCAAATCGAGAATCACGGCAACATCGGTGCCGCGCGGATTAAACTGTGCCAAACGGTGCGCTTCGATGAAAACAGGCTGTAAATCAAATCCCTGGAGGGCGGTCACGGCAGGGTTAAATCGTTCGATATGCCCCACCTGAATGCAGAGCCCCCGGGCATTGCCTGCCCCGATCAACCGAAGCGCTTCCTCCTCCCGTGTGGCAATGGGTTTTTCGATGAACACATGGCGGTTGTGTTCTATGGCTTTAAGTGCCAGCTCAAAATGCGTGGTGGTCGGTGTAACGATATTGACGGCATCCACCGCTTCCAACAGGGCATCAAAACTTTCAAACATGGCGCAGCCGGTTTCATCGGCAATCTGACGCGCCCGCTCCTTATCGATATCATACACGCCGCTTAATCGGGCATCGGGAATATCATTATACAATTTTGCATGAATGCGCCCCAGATGCCCGACGCCCACCACGCCCACATTGATTTTACTCATTGTTTGTTTCACCTTCGTCCAGTTCAAATTCCCCGTCCTTATCCGTGTCCCGGAAAACAAATTCCAACCCCCGGGTCGTATAATCCCAGATGATGTGCGGGTTTTTGGTATTATACCGGTTATTTATGATTTTCTCGGGAGGTCCGTACAATACATATATCCGGCCGCGATCCGTCTGCCAGCCTTCCTTGAAGCGATTGGAAAATTTACGAACCGCTTCGCTGACACGCTCAAAAAATACATCGATCAATTCGTTATAGCGTGTATCCGGCGTGGGATCGCGTTCTTCCCAGAATTTTTCGATCCACACCCCCAATTCCTTATAGCTCATGCCCTTTATTTCCGCGCGCTGCGCCTCGCTAAGCAGGTAACGCATGGGACGTATGGCCAAATCGGGATGATACAGATAGACCGGTTTTTTGAGCCAGGCCACCTGAAAGGCGCGTTCCGGTGTAATTTCTCGTCCGTCGGGCAGGCGGATATGCATTTTCAGCTTGTAATGACCTTCGGCCAGAGCTTCCATGGGCAAACGGTATTGAAGCACCAACTGATCCTTATGCATGCGTTTGTTGATAAACTGTTGCTGCACCAGATTTTCCTGATCGTCCAGCGTTTGATATAAGCGGATATTCACGGAAACACTGTCGCCGGGATTCAACCGGGCGCGCAAAAAGGCGTCGTAAGGAACATTATATTCCAGAATATCGCGCATGGGGTTTAATTTCGGTTGCGCGGGCGCGCTGGAATCCGCCAATAAAAAGACCGGTTCCGTATGCGGGATAGGCATCGAATCCGCCTGTTTCCATTCAAACGTTCGAGTGGCTTTGTAGCGTCTCGAACTGTTGCCGGCCCGCACATCCACCAAAATATTGTATGTGCCCGCCGCAATGGAATCTCGCCAGGCAGAGTTATGCAGTGGCAAAACATAGGTATGATATTGATAGTCCCATTGTGAATTGGTTTTTTTAAACACCTTTTGTAACACACTTTCCCGCCAGGTAAAGCCGGCCAGTGTGGACTCTTTTTGGCGCAGGGAAACCGAAACTTCATAGCCGGAGATAAAAGTGGAATCGTTGCGCGTAAATGGTAAAAAATCATTCTGTACAGCCACCGCCACCCGCAAACGAGGTTTCCATCTGATGGAACGATCGATAAAATAATTAAACTGTACGGGAGATTTGCGTTTGACGGGAAAACCGTAGCGGGACGGAACGTCTATCACATCCTTTTGAACAATGGTTTCGGTCTGTTGCGCGCTGCTTACGGCGCCAATCAACAACAGTAAAACAAAAAAGCGCATCCTGTCTCCAAAAATAGAAGAATTTATGGGAACACCCCCTTTAAAGCAAGGTAGCCCGTCCATGATTGCTTTGTATTTGTCACTTTGGCTATCTTTGAACCAACTTCTCACTTCCAACCACAAAATATGAGGCACCCATGTTCCGAACGATTCAAGCTGTCTGGTTATTTCTGTTTATATGTCCCCTTTTCCTGTCCGCGTCATCCGTTTCCCTGAAAGATATCCGTAAAACATATATCACCGGTTTTGACTATACGCTTGAATGGCAGGACAGCACTTCGGACAGTCTGTCAACATTGGTACTTAAAAACGGTTCCCGTCAACTTACTTTGGAAGGCGAGCGTCTCGCATCACACCGTTTTCGCCATTCCGCGGTGGCTTTTCCCAATGGGGGATACTGGCGGGTTTTAAAGCAAAAGGAATCCGTTGCCCGCCTGTGGGTGATACCCGGCTGGTTGAGTATTTTACCGCCTTTGATCGCCATATTGCTGGCGCTGATTTTCCGGCAGGTATTGGTGGCTCTGTTTGCCGGTGTTTTTTCCGGGGCACTCATCATTCACGGCTACAACCCGGTCAGCGGTTTTTTTTATGCCGCCAGTGAATATATCGGCCATTCCGCCGCCAACCCGGATAATTTTGCCAT
>RFFS01000142.1 GCA_003696775.1 Calditrichota bacterium | reverse complement strand
CGTCTATAGAAAAATCATTTTTTAAAATAAACCTAGTTCACGGAGTTGTTATGAACCGTTATTTTGTTTACTTCCTGATTCTGGCTTTTGCCTTGGGCAGTTGTAGTAAAAATCAATCCAGTGATAATAAAAACAAAAAGCAGTCATCTGAAATGAGCGCCCCGGGAGAAAGAATAAAGCATAATAAGGATAAAGACGCCAATACGCTTATTCCGGTCGAAGTTACGACCATCACACAGGGCCCCATTTCAAATTATATCCTGCTCAGTTCCAATCTGGAAACGGAAGTGCAGGCCGATGTTTATAGCCGGGCTCAGGGTGTTGTGGATTCCATTAAAACCGAAGAAGGCCGGTATGTTAAAAAAGGGCAGGTGATGCTTAAGCTGGAAGCCGATGAATACGCCATCGCCGAACGCAAGGCCCGGGTGGAGTATGAAAAACAACTCAGCAACTTTAAGCGTACCGAAGCCATGTTTAAGAAAAATCTATTAAGCAAGGAAGAATTTGAACAAAGCCGCTACGCGCTGGAAACCGCCCGTCTGAACTGGGAAGACGCCCGTCTGAAACTGGATTACATGAGTATCCGTGCGCCGATCAGCGGTTGGGTGGGCGAGCGTCTCGTAAAACTGGGGCAACGCATCCAGCCGACGGACAAATTGTTTTCCGTGGTCAATAATTCCCAGGTGATAGCCGTTGTCAATGTGCCGGAAAAAAATGTGGATCAGCTTCAGCAGGGGCAACGCGCGCTCATCACTTCCGACAATCTGCCCGGGGAAAAATTTGAAGGCTTTATCAAGCGCATCAGTCCGGTGGTGGACCCTTCCAGCGGTACGGTTAAGGTTACCGTGGGCGTACGTAACACCACCCGCAAGCTGAAACCGGGGATGTTTGTCAATGTCAATCTGATCATTGCCACCCATGAAAATGCCGTATTGGTGCCCAAACTGGCCATTGTATATGAAAATGAATTTATGAATGTGTTTGTGGTAAAAGACAGCCTGGCCCATAAGGTGCGGCTGGAAGCCGGTTTTGAAGATAGTGAAAAGGTGGAAGCCCTGCGTGACATCCACGTGGGTGACGAGGTGATTGTGGTCGGACAGGCCGGTTTAAAGGATAAAACGCGGGTACGGGTGGTGGCCCGTCGGGATAATCCGTTTGCAAACACCGCTACCCAAGACGTTGCCCAACAATAACCGTTTAGTGAATTTTCCCCGGAGTTCGATTACATGAGCCGACAAGCTAAAGATAATATACAATCGTTTTTTTCATTTACAACCCGGCGTCCCGTGGCCATCTTAATGGTTGTGATCGGTGTGGTGGTGTTCGGTATCATTTCCTACCAGCAACTGCCGTTGAATCTGATGCCCGACATGACCTATCCCAGCCTGACCGTGCGTACGGAATATCCGGGCACGGCGCCGGAAGAAGTGGAAAGCAGCATCTCGCGCCCCATCGAGCAGGCGCTGGGCGTGGTGGATAATCTGGTGTCCATTAGCAGCGTGTCCAAGGCCGAGCAATCCGATGTGATACTGGATTTTACCTGGGATACGGATATGGATAAAGCCACGGCCGATATCCGGGAAAAGCTGGATCAGGTCTTTTTGCCGGAGGACGCCAAACGGCCGCTGATCCTGCGTTTTGACCCCTCTCTTGATCCGATCATGCGTCTGGCGTTATACGGCAAAGCGGGTTTGACCTATATCCGTTACATCGGGGAAGAACAACTCAAACGCGCCCTGGAAACCATTGATGGCGTGGCGGCGGTAAAAGTGAAAGGCGGCTTTGAAGAAGAGATACGCGTGGAACTGGACGAACGTGCGTTGACGCTGATCGGGATGGATATTCAAACCGTAAAGAACCGACTGGCCGAAGAAAATGTGAACCTGGCCGGCGGTAATCTGAAGGAAGGACAGACGGAATATCTGGTACGCACGCTCAACGAGTTTAAGTCGATCCGTGAAATCGAGGAACTGGTTATCGGCCGGTTTAACAATGTGGACATCAAGGTAAAGGATGTGGGGCGTGTTTATCGTACGCATAAGGAACGGGAAATCATTACCCGGGTCAATGGCACGGAAAGCGTCGAGATCGAAATTTTTAAGGAAGCGGATGCCAACATTGTGGATGTGGCCCGGCGGGTAAAAGAACGCCTGTACGGTACGGAGGAGCAACAGGCCTGGGTGGCGCGCACGGAGCGCAACAAATCGATCAAAAAGGAAAAACAGGAATCCGGGCCCGCTGTGCAACAAAAAGGACGACGCGGTCGGCGCGGGGGGAGCATGGGCGGAGCGGCCTTCCGAAAAGCGCAAATGACCAACTTCCTGGCTTATCAATTGCCGGAAGACATTAAAATTGAAACTCTGTCCGATCAGTCGTTGTTCATCGAAAGTTCCGTTAAGGAAGTTATCAATACGGCTGTACAGGGGGGTATTCTGGCTATTATCGTCCTGTTTATCTTTCTACGTCGGTTGTCACCCACGGTGATAATCGCACTTTCCATTCCCATTTCCATTATCGCCACCTTCGCGCCGATGAAAATCTTTGGAATATCCCTGAATATCATGTCGCTGGGCGGCCTGGCGCTCGGTGTGGGGATGCTGGTGGATAACAGTATTGTGGTGTTGGAAAGCATCACGCGTCGCCGGGAGCAGGGCGATTCTCTCGTGGAAGCGACCATTCGCGGTGTGAGTGAAGTGGGCGGGGCCGTTACGGCTTCCACGCTGACCACCGTGGCTGTATTTTTTCCGATTGTTTTTGTGGAAGGCGTGGCCGGACAGGTGTTTGGCGATATGGCGCTGACCATCGTTTTTTCGCTGCTGGCCTCCCTGGCGGTTGCCCTTTTTCTCATTCCCATGCTTTCCTCCCGTCAAATAACGGCATTTACGGAAAACACTGCCCTTTCGGAGTTGCCGCGTGCTTATATTTTGAACATGCCATTACACACGGCCATCAAAGACTATTTTTCCAAAGACCGTAAAAGAAATGTCACGGCATGGTTCAAGCTGGAGACCGCTGTTTGGACAACCTGGCTCGGGCGTTCGTTCCGACTTCTGACGGGTTTTCTTATTGCTGTGTTAAAATGGCTGGTTTTGTTGGTACTCACCCTGTTGGCACCACTCTTATTCCTGGCGCGTTTTATGAAACGCGATTTTCGATACGGCGCCTTTCTGGATGGTTTGGCTCGTAAGGAGCATTTTACATTCCTGAATATCAACCAAACGCTCTGGAAAAGCTATATTTCCTTTAACGCCCAGGGGGTACTGACGGAAGAAAATGCCCATTGGTGGGCCGGTTTCAGAGGCCTGTCGATGGTAAAAAAAATAAAACGGGCCGTATTCTCCATTGTTGCACTACCGTTTTACGTGTTAAAATTTTTCATTCAAACCCTGTTCGAAATCCTGTTCCGCTTTTTTCACGCCTTTATTTTACTGTTCGGATTGAATATTTATATGCTCGTTTTGCAAATCCGTTTATTTCTGACACAACCCACACGCTGGGTGGTTAACGGATTTGAGGCCGTATATACATACATAGAAAACGGCTATCCCCATTTATTGAATACCGCCATGCGACATGGCGGTAAGGTAATGGGCGGCGCTTTTTTGTTATTTTTGATCACCACCCTGGTGCTTGGGCCGCGATTGGGTAGCGAGTTGATTCCCGATGTGGCACAAGGCGAGTTTTTTGTGGACATGCGGCTGCCCATCGGTACACCTGTGGAAGAAACCGATGCCCGTATCACGCCCATTGCCGAACGCATAGCCGGAATGCAGGGCGTGGCCAAGGTCGCCTCGGTAGCCGGTACGGATAAGAGCGCCACCTCCGATAGTGACGAAGGCGAGAATACCGCCAAGTTGACTGTAACGATCCGGCCGGGTCTGGATTTTGAAGCCACGGAACAGCAATTGGTGCGTCAAATACGCGATTTGATGCAGGAATATCCCGGCATTTCGGCAAGTATTTCCCGACCGACGCTTTTTTCATTCAAAACACCGGTTGAAGTACATCTTAAAGGCTACAATCTGGCTAAACTGCAAAAATACAGTCGTGAAATCGAAAAAGTCATGAGTACCATTCCGGGGGTGGTGGACGCCAAAAGCAATATCCAGCGTGGCAATCCCGAGGTGCAAATTTTTTACGATCGCAAACGTCTGGCTTTGTACGGATTGAATGTGCTGGAAGTGGCCCGGATTGTGCGTAACAAAATCCGCGGGGATGTGGCTACGGAATTTCGTCAGGAAGACCGTAAAATCGATGTGCTGGTCAGGTTGCGAGAATCGGATAAGGAAAGCATCGACGATTTGCGGCGTATTGTGGTGAATCCCGGTGCCGGGGTGCCGGTACAATTGGCCTCGGTGGCCACCATCCGGATCAATGAAGGTCCCTCCGAAATCCGACGGGTGGATCAAACCCGGACAGCGGTCATAACCGCCAATATCGCGGAGGGCCACAGCCTTTCGGAAATCAACCGGCGCATCTATGAGCAATTGTCCGAGATGGATTTGCCCCAGGAGTTTGCCTTCGAGCTGGCCGGTCAAAACAAAGAGATGGAAACCTCGCTCAATTCCCTTTACATGGCACTGGCCCTTGCTGTATTTCTCGTTTACATCGTCATGGCTTCCCAGTTCGAATCCCTAGTCCATCCGTTCATCATTATTTTTACCATACCGCTGGCATTGATCGGTGTGATCATCTTTTTGTATCTGTTGAATATCCCCTTAAGTATTGTTGTCTTTCTGGGATTAATTATGCTGGCTGGTATCGTTGTAAACAATGCCATCGTTCTGGTGGATTATATCAACCAACTGCGCATGCGGGGCCTGGCCCTGCACGAAGCGATTGTTACCGCCGGTCAGACCCGTTTACGGCCCATCTTAATGACCACTCTGACCACCGTATTGGGGCTGTTGCCCATGGCGCTGGGTTTTGGAGACGGTGCCGAGATTCGCACACCGATGGCGATCACCGTTATCGTCGGTTTGCTCAGTTCCACGCTTTTAACATTGATCGTTATTCCGGTGGTGTATGAAGCCGTGGCCGGTCGTCGCGGGACTGAGCAGGAAGAAACACCCCCTACTCCGGAAACAACCGGGGTAGAGCAAGCCGTATAAAAACAGGAAAAGACCATGATCCGAAAAAAACTGGAAGGAAAAGTCAGTTTGTTACCACGCCTGGCGTTGACGCGTCCGGTAACGGTTACCATGTCGCTCATCGCTCTGATGGTAGTGGGATTTATCGCCTATAAATCCATAGCTGTGGAATTGATGCCCGCCGGCTTCACACCGCCTTTTCTCGGTGTCTGGACACCTTATCCCAATGCCAATCCCGAAGAGGTGGAACAGTTGATCGCCCGCCCCATCGAAGAAATGGTGCGCACCATTAAAGGGCTACAAAAAGTCAACACAAACAGCCGTGCCAACGGATGCTGGACGTTTTTACGCTTCAATCAAAGTACGGATATGGATTTGGCTTATGCCCAGTTGCGGGACAGGATCGATCGGGTAAAACCGGAACTGCCCGACGATGTGGAAAGGCTCTATATCCGCAAGTGGAACAACGACGATGACGCCATTATGTGGATTGTGATGATTCCCGATAAACCCATACGCGATCCCTATTACTTCACCGAAACCCATATTAAAAAACCTTTGGAGCGTGTGGACGGCGTGGCCAATGTGGAAATTGTCGGCGCCGATGAGAAATCCATCCAGATTCAGATAGACCAGGACGCCATTAAGCGCTTTAAAATCAACCTGTACGATGTGATTCAAAAGCTGCGTCAGGATAATTTTGCCATTTCCAGCGGCAACCTGCGCGACGGCGGTCAAAAGATTTATGTACGCTCCGTCGGTAAATTCCGCAGCATCGACGATGTGCGGCACATTCCCGTTAAAGGCACCAATATTCTGTTAAAGGATGTGGCCAAAGTGGTGTATGATGTCCCGGAAAAAACCTGGGTGCAGCGTTTAAACGGTAAACGGGCCATACAGATTGGGATTTACAAGGAATCCATGGCCAATACGGTGGCGTTGACCCAAAAGGTTAAGGACATTTTTAACAATGATTTTAAAAAAGACCCGCAACTGGCCCAATTTGATGTGGAAATTCTTTTCAGCCAGGGTGATTATATTCTGGAATCCATCGACAATTTAAAAAGCGCCGGCCTGTGGGGCGGCTTTTTTGCCTTCATCGTTCTTTATTTTTTCCTGCGCCGCTTCCGCATGACCATGATGCTCAATCTGGCCATTCCCTTATCCATCCTGGTCAGTCTGACCGTTCTGTATTTTATCGGTTGGAGTCTGAACCTGATCACCATGATGGGGCTGATGATATCCATCGGGATGGTGGTGGATAACAGCATCGTTGTTTTGGAGAATATTTACCGTAAACGCAGCGAAGGGCTGACCAATGAACAGGCCGCCGCCGAAGGTACCAGCGAGGTATCTCTTGCCGTAACCATGGCTACCTTTACAACAATTGTTGTTTTTCTGCCATTGATTTTGATGAATGACAATATGGGTTTTCAATTTTACATGCTGCGTATCGGGGTGCCGGTCATCGTGTCCCTGCTTGCCTCGCTGTTGGTGGCCATGGTCTTTATTCCACTCGTGGCCACCCGAATCGTATCCCGAAAAAAAGTACACGAACCGGCCATTATTCATAAAGCTACCGAGCGTTACGCTTCTTTATTGCAATGGACATTGAACCACCGCATGGAAACCTTTATCGTGTTGATGGCGGTTTTTATCTCTATGTTTTACGCGCAGGGTAACGTGGCGCAAACCGATAATATGGAAGGCAATATCAACAACTTTCGTATCTTTTTGGATTTGCCCGATAATTATACCCTGGACGACGCGGAACGGGTGGTTTCCATGGTGGAAGACAGCATCCGCGCCAAAGCCGAAAAATACCGCGTCCGCGCCATTGATGTCCGTTATCGGAAAACCATGGCCCGCTTCAATGTCTATTTAAAAAAGGAAAAACCCGTATCCTGGTATCAGGCCTTATGGAACGGTAGCATGAATTTGTTGGGCATGAAAGATACCACTTATATGGAACGCGACGCCGTTGTGGAAGATGTGAAAAAACGCATACCCGAGCTGCCGGGCATCACCGTGCGCACAAGTTGGCGGCGTAGCAGCAGCGGCGATGACGCCTCTGTGACCATAAACCTGTTTGGGGACGACACACGTAAGCTGGCCGGATTAAGCCGGGAAGTGGAACGACGTCTGCGCTCCATCCCGGAAATCATCAGTGTGGAAACCGACCGTGAAAAAGGGATGGATGAAATTCATCTCGAAATAAAACGCGAACAGGCCAAGGCCTTTGGCATCCCGATTCGTACCATTACCGGTACCATCATGTATATGTTGCGCGGGATTCAATTGCCTAAATTTCAAACCGACGACCGTGAAATCGATATGCGCATCCAGTTGCGCGAAGAAGACCGCGAGAACCTGCAACAACTGAAGAACATCACCTTCTTTTCTCAAAACGGAAAGGAAGTGCCGCTTGCCACGCTGGTGAATATAAAAATCACCAAGGGATTCGGGGCCATCAGCAGGGAAAACGGTAAAACCTATCTCGCCGTCAAAGCTAGCAGCACCTCCGAAAATCTGAGTAAAATACACGCCAAAATAGACCGGGCAATGGAAGGCTTTGAAATGCCTTACGGCTATAAATGGAGCAAGGGCGCCCGCTTTAATAGTATCATGGAACGCAATCAGAGCCAGATGTTCGGCGTCTGGCTGGCCATCATCTTCGTTTATTTGTTGATGGGCATCCTGTTCGAATCGTTTATCCTGCCTTTGTCGGTCATTGTATCCATTCCGTTTT
This sequence comes from Calditrichota bacterium, assembly GCA_003696775.1. Taxonomy (GTDB): domain Bacteria; phylum Calditrichota; class Calditrichia; order Calditrichales; family J004; genus J004. The sequence goes on along the minus strand of RFFS01000142.1, from coordinate 2,919 downwards.
CATTTGTGGGCGCCTACTGGATGCTTTATATAACCAACACCCCGTTTGATATGATGAGTTCCATCGGGTTGATCATCCTGATTGGTATTGTTGTCAATAACGCCATCGTCTTAATCGATACGGTCAATCGGTTGCGTGAGGATGGGCTCGCGCGTATCGATGCGCTGGTTCAGGCCGGTAAAAAACGATTACGACCCATTTTAATGACCGCCTTTACCACCATCGGCGGATTGATTCCCATGGCATTGGGTAATGCCAAGATGATCGGCATCTCTTATAAACCGATGGGATTAACCATCATCGGCGGCCTGATGTTTTCCACGCTCGTATCACTGGTGGCGGTGCCTTATGCCTATATGCTGTTTGATGATATGCGCGTTTATTTCAAAAAGCTGGTTGCCGGAACGTTGGTTTCCGGAGGCGCAGCGGAAAAAGCCGCCGATGCGCATGGTTAAATAAAGTTTCGCTGCCTGACGTTTTTTGTAAGATTGTGTATGAGGGGAATATATTGTCAACCTTTAGGGATGTCTGTATGTCCCTGGTCTTTACTCATCTCCTGGCGGCATGTTCCCCCGTTCATCTTTATATTCTTTATATCCGCCTGGCGCGCATGCGCATATTCAGGAAAAAACAACACTCTTTTTGGGAGCGTCAGCACTTAAGCCGTCTTCAATGCGCGGCATCTTCCATTCCCGAACCGCTGAATCTAATGAGTGAATTGGAAAGCTTTCGCACGGCGGTTCAGGCCGTTGCGCCTGCCCGCGAAACGGGGTTGCTGCAATTTCTGAATAAGGTAAAAGGTTTCCACGGAAGATATCAGCCCTTTTCTGGGTTTTAATCGCCGTCAAAATCAAGCCGCGCTGGAAGTGTTATGTGCGGCAGACGGGAGAGCGGTATGGTTAACAATTGGGAAAAGGGGCGGACCTCTTCCGCCGAAAAGTGGAGCCTGCGCCAACATATTTATTCAATGCCACTGGGTTTTGCCCTGGATGACACGGGCTTGCTAAAAGACAGCAAGCGAATTTTTGATGTGGCCGGCGGATCGGGCACCAATTCCGGGCCAATGAATTTAAGGCGATCCTTGAGAAAGCCGGTATTGAAAAAGCGACAACCCGGTCCCTGTGCGGCTATTATAGTGTTGTCTATGCGATGAAAAGATGAAAATATAAGTCGATTCCGTCATTATTAAAGAAAATCTTAAATATGTCCTTATTTATTTTGGATAATCCGGCCAATATTCCGTAATTTTGGTCGAAAAGGCCTAAATGATGCATGTCCTAAAATTTGGCGGCACTTCCGTTGGAAGTGTGGAAAACATCCGTCGTGTTGGTGAAATCCTGCATATCCGATCATCCGGTCATAAACCGCTTTGTGTAGTGGTATCGGCATTTGCCGGTGTTACCAATCAACTGCAAAAGTTGACGGAGCTGGCGCCGCGCCGTTCTCTGGAGGCGGAGAAATTGTACGAAGCCTTGCGCCGTCGGCATGAAGAGGTGATCCGCGGGCTGGGACTGGAAAAGGATACCGGTCTGGCTGAAACAGTGCATGACCATTTTACGGCGCTTTGGGAAACGGTACGCGGCAGCTACCTGTTGCGGGAGTGTTCCGTGGCCGTTCATGATCGCATGCTCGGTTTCGGCGAGCGTTTATCCGCCCCGATCATCAGCGCCTATCTGAGATCCATCGGTATCAACAGCGCCCCGTTGGACGGCACGGATATCTTTATTAGTGACGATCGCTTTGGCGGCGCGCGCATAAACCGGAAAGCCAGCCTTAAAAGAACCGAACAGGCTTTCCGGAGCGGCAAGGATGTGTATGTGGTCACCGGATTTGTCGCCGCGTCGGAAAAGGGCGCGGTAACCACACTGGGGCGTGGGGGCAGTGATTATACCGCCGCGGTTTTGGCCGCCATGTTACACGCACCCGAGGTGGAAATTTGGACCGATGTCAGCGGCATTATGACCGCCAATCCCGCTGTGGTACGCGGCGCGCGGCGGCTTTCCTCCATTACCTATGCCGAAGCCATGGAACTTTCCCATTTTGGCGCCGGTGTGTTGTACGGCCCTACCATCCAGCCGGCCATGGAGCAAAACATTCCCATCCGCATATTGAACACATTTAAACCGCTGGATGCGGGTACCGTTATCAATAAGAGCGGTGGCGGCGATGATTATCCCGTTACGGGCATCACCGCCATTGATGATGTGGCGTTATTGACCATGGAAGGCAGCGGTATGGCCGGCGTGCCGGGTGTGGCGGCGCGTCTGTTCGGTTATCTGGCCGCGGCTGATATCAATGTGATTTTAATAACCCAGGCCTCTTCCGAGCATTCCATCTGTGTGGCCGTGGCCCCTTCGGACATGAAGAAGGCGCGGCGGGCCATTGAAAGCGGCTTCCGGCACGAAATCAAGGCGCATGAAATCGATCCCGTAAAGGAGCAAAAAGGGCTGTCGGTGCTGGCGGTGGTGGGCCAAAATATGCGCCATAAACCCGGTATTGCCGGCAAAGTGTTCCGCGCTTTGGGCCGTCGGCGCATCAATGTGTATGCCATTGCCCAGGGCTCTTCCGAATTAAATGTATCCGTTGTGCTGGAGCATGACCAACTGTCGGAAGCATTGAACGCCGTGCATGACGCTTTTTTTGATCCGGGACGGGTGGCCGTGTATTGTGTCGGCGCCGGTACGGTGGGCGGTGCGCTGCTGGAGATGTTCAAAGATGCCGGAGATAATGCGCCCCGTCTGGCGGGACTGGCCAACAGCCGTCGTATGTTGGTTGACGAGCGGGGCATGGCCCCCGGTTCCGCGCGGGAAGCCCTGGTAAAGGGCAGGCCCCTGGATATGGCGACCTTCACCGCTTCCATTCCGCCCGGGAGCGTGTTTGTGGATTGCACGGCGAGTGAAGACGTGGCCGGATTATATG
>RFFS01000018.1 GCA_003696775.1 Calditrichota bacterium | reverse complement strand
GCGTCGCAGGGTAAGCAACAAAGTATCGTACACCGTGCGGGACGAGACGCTAACCCGCAACCGATTATCCCAATAGACAGCGGTATCGGCTTGTCCCGGAAATAAAGGAAAAATGTGAAAAGTGGTATCCAGACCTCCCGGGCCCTTTATTTGCAACAGCCCTTTCCGCAGATCACGGGCTGTCAATACGCGTTCCACATGTCTTCCCAACGGCAGGACCACGGCGTGTTGTCCGGTATCCGACCCGATATATAGCGAATCGGGATGGAATAAATTATTCCATTGCAGCCGCAACCATTTCCCCCAATGGGAAAAAACGGCCTCTGTCTTGCCGCCGTATTGTAAAACATATTCATACCGACGGACGTCCCGGCCGGTATGGAGTTCCATCCCCAGCAATGTGTCCCGGGAGGCAGGACGGGGCATGCGAATAACCGCCCGTTGTCCCTGTGTAAAATGTATTTCATAAGCGTCCGCTTTCCGTGCGTTCTTTTCCGTGGCTCCGCTATAAAAGTTAAGTTCCTTCAATCGCGGCGGCAGGACGCAATCGAGGTACAAGGCACTATCGTACATGGTGTAACGGTATAAGTCAGGTGTAAGCGGCGCGGCGTTCAGAGTCAACCGCAGGTGGCTTGTATTCCCCTTAAAATCACTCACATCCACACGCAGTACACGCGCGCTGTCCCCAACCCGCACCATGCCGTTGCCGGTCTGTTCGTCATAAACAGGTAGTGTGTTGAATGACTCTTTATACAGTTTCTGGAAACGCCCGCCCGTTTTGCTTTTCAGCGGATGATGAATGAAGATTTCCACCTGGCCTGTTTTGGAAAAGGGCATAAGATCGAATTTTTGCTCGAAAATACGCCGCGCCCCCGCATAGAGCGCCGTTTTGTAAAAAGCCAGTTTATTATAAACCCCGTCTGCCCGATCGTATCCCTTAAGCGCCAGACCGACACGCCCGCGCACATAAACCGGTTCCCTGGGGACATAGGACGCCGTCTTTTTGTTTTTATGCAGTTCCAACACCAGGGGGGCATGGCGTCCGTTGACGGTTGTGGAAGCGTCCAAAGGTATGATGGCCACTTGTTGCAGTGTCGGGGGACGATGATCTTTCACTTGCGGATAAAAGCGCAGGGGATTCAGCGGCACATTATTTTTATCCCGTATTTCAAAATGCAGATGGGGCACACCTATGCCCGTTTGCCCGGTATAGGCCACCACCTGCCCTTTTTTAACCTTAAATCCTTTTGGCCGGATTTCCACGGCATAGCGTTCTTCCCGGATTTGCTTTCGAAAGATCATCTCTTCGAGCGGCTTAATAAAACGCTGTAAATGAAAATACACCGCGAGGTGTCCGTCCGTAAGCCGAATGTACAACGCCTTGCCGCCGCCAAACACGGACATACGAACGCGTTCCACCACGCCGTCTTCCAAGGCGTAACAGGGATAACCTTCGCGGTTCCAGGTTTTAATATCTATAGCCGCGTGAAAATGGCCCGGACGATATTCGCAAAAGCTGGAAGAAAGATACGGGCTGGCGTTGGTGGGCCATAAATAGTGTTGGGCAGTTAACGGCAATGCCGTCAGGATTGTAATAAGAAATAAAATACTCGATCGCATGGGTTATTCATTGTCCGGATTCAAATGAAGCGAGCGTCAATATAGAATAAAAGCCAACGAGCGGCAAACTTTTGATTCGAGGGATTTGTCAACTCAAGTGGCTTTCGATGGCTTCCTTCAAATCATCAAAAGCAATCGGTTTTTGCAAAATTTCACGCACGCCCATGGATAGCAAAGCTTGCGGATCATACTTGTTCAGCCAGGCCGATACGATAAAGACGGGATAGTCCGGGTGCTTTTCAAACAAAGCTTCGCAAAATGCGACGCCGTTCATCACCGGCATTTCCAGGTCAACAAGTATCAGGTCGGGCTTTTCGCTTTTTACTTTTTCCAGCCCTTCTTTCCCGTTAAGCGCCGTGCAGGTATCATAACCGATCATTTGCAGAAAATCGGACAACATTTCCTGCACAAAGGGTTCATCATCCACGATTAGTATTTTTTTCATCCAAGAAATCCATGTATATTCAAGCAATCCATTATTCGGCAAATTTAACCTTAAGATGAATTATTGCCGGCAAATGAACAATCCACATATTGATATGGATACGTTAGCATGCTTAATCGATTTAAAATAGGCCATGTAAGCGATGCGTCCCACGCCACGGGCTGCACCGTCATTATCCCGCCGGAAAAAAACATCACGTCGGCCAGTGCCAAAGGCGCCGCTACCGGCACCCGTGAATACGCTTTACTGTTGCCGGACAAAAAAGTTCAGTCCGTACAGGCCATTTTACTAACAGGCGGCAGCGCCTTCGGCCTGCGAACGGCGGATGGTGTTATGCAATGGCTGGAAGAAAACGGTCGGGGCTACCCCACCCCTTTTGCCCGGGTACCCATCGTTCCCGCCGCCGTTATTTACGATTTGAACCTGGGCACGGCGGACACGCGTCCCGGCCCGCGCGAGGGTTACAACGCCGCCGCGCAGGCGGTCTTTCTAAACCGGGCGACAGGAAATGTAGGAGTGGGCACCGGCGCCACCGTGGGTAAATGGGCCGGCCTGAATCATGCGATGAAAGGGGGCTGGGGACTTGCCGAAACCGCTTACAACGGTGTTCAGGTTGCCTGCGGCATCGCCGTGAACGCCGTGGGCGATGTGTATGATTTTTCCAACACGTTGCTTGCCGGGGCGCACGCCAACGGACGTTTTTTGGCCGACACGTCCGCCGATCGATACAAAAACCTTGATATCCGCTTCGGTAACACGGTTATCGGTGCGGTGATGACCAACGCGCGCATGGATAAACAACAGGCACATTATCTGGCGGAACGCGCCCACTTCGGCATTGCCCGGCGCATCTTCCCTTCGCATACCAGTTACGACGGCGATGTACTCTTTCTAAGCAGCAGCGTTGACGCCGACACATCCCTGTCCATCGATGTGCTGGCCATGATGATCATCGAAACAGTGGAAAATGCCATCATCAACGCCTTGCGCACGGCCCGATCCTTACACGGCATTCCCGCCGTCAACCATCCGTCGGTTTAATCCTCCCATGCTGAAGCTTGATTATTCCCGAAGCCTCGCATTATTAAACCTGCTTAGAACAACCTTTCCAACCGGCCAACTCGATACACGCCGCTGCCGTTTTGAATTATACGAAAACGAACATTTACTGCTGCGCTTCCGATATCCGTTGTGTCTGACTTTAAACATGACCGACCGGGATATAAGCGCCACATCTCAGCCGAACTATGCCATTCTGTTATTGCGGATGGGCAATGCCGCGCTCGCTACCGTTGAAAACGGACGGATCCGGCAACATAAAGTTTTCACCGCGTATGTATCGCGTAAAAAACAGGGGAAGGCGCAATATCATTATCTCAAAAGCAAGGGGAAATCACGGCTGGGATCGCGCATAAGACTGGCAAACACCACACGTTTCACCGAAGAGGTTATCCAATGGATGCACAGTCACATCGACGTCAACACCGGTGCCCTGCTCTACCAATGCCCGCCCACTCTGTGGGGGCTGTTCCACGCGGCGCATCCCCAACCGCCCTTTAACAAAAAAGACCAGCGACTGAGAAAAATTCCCTATACACTGCGCCAGCCCCGGTTTGCGGAAATCGAACGCATCCGCCCCCGCATGGAAAGCGGCCTGTTGGAATGGCATGAACCGGCGCCCGCGGCCTTGCGGGAACTCATCGCCACTTTATGGGATCAATAACGCAGGTAACGGCTGTTGCGCGGATATTTGGTCACTTTAATATCTCGCAGGGTGGGTTCCTTGATATTGATCTGAAAAGAATAATAACCCTGTAAAGGCTGCCAGTTAAAACTCATTTCCCAACAATGCAGATCGCGGTAAATATCGATGTTTTGATACACCATCTCCCTGCGCACCAAATCGAAGTTGGCCCGCCAGCGTATTTTCCAGTTTTCGGTCAGCTTAAAATTAGCCGAGGAGGTGAGACTGATGCGCTGTACCCCGTCAGCCGCTCCGGGACGGTTATAGGAATAATTCAGATCAAAATTCAACGCCCAAGGCACCTTGATTTTTTTGGCGGCCTGCTTATCGTTGCGCAGCGTGCTGTTGGTGATATTGCCCCCGGGCAGTTCCAGATCGACACTGTCGGCGGAGGCGGCGCTGTCGGCGCGCGCTTTTTCCTTTTGGAACGTCTTTTCAAAGAT
>RFFS01000141.1 GCA_003696775.1 Calditrichota bacterium | reverse complement strand
GCCGCCGGTTTTTTTTAAAAATTCACGTCGATTCATGGCCCAACGGGAGGTATCCCGCATGGATTCGGGAACAGGACGGGTTTTCTTTTTCATAATTTGTCAGCCATTTTGTTAAAAAAAATAATTTGCACAATTTTAAGGTGCAATCACTCACGAAAGTATCACATTAAGCAGTTAATCCAAATTTTTTGTACTTACACTACCGGCAAAGGATTCCCGGGGATAAAATCAAAAAATTTTACAAAAAAAGGTTATATTAGGTGATGTTTATAATTTTGATGGAAACGCATGTCTTTAAAAAAACGATTAACGGGTTGGTTTAAGCGGCATCCGAAAGTACGCGTGGCCCTTGACCATATTATTCATCCCGAAAATAGTCCGAAAGTCACGGCGTTAAGTATCGCCACCGGTATTTTTATCGGTATTTTCATTCCAATGGGACTGCAACTGGCCACCACACTGTTGATCAGTCCGATAAAAAAGATCAACCCGGTCCTGACTTCCCTGGCGACATTAATCTCCAATCCCTTCACCGTTTTGCCCATATATTGGCTGGGGATAATCACGGGCGAGTATGTATCCGGCCATTCGTTCCCCTGGCATGCCTATGAAAGTTTTATGAACAATCCGGGTTTTCAATCATTTCTGGCCATTGGAGCGGAAGGTTTGCGTTTGTTGATGCTCGGCTTGTTAATTATGGCCCTGCCCGCCACCGTTATCGCTTATTTTGTGGCGTTACGTTTGGCTGTCATCCTGCGTAAACGCAAAGGCAATGCTCATTTAAGCCAGGGTAAATGATCCAGATCCACGTTACCACCGGAGAAGACAATCCCAACCTTCTTACCGGCAAATCGTTTCCCGGATTTAAGCAATGCCGCCAACGGCGCGGCGGAGGAAGGTTCGATGATCAGTTTCATACGTTCCCAAACCAAACGCATGGCGGCCACAATCTCATCATCATCGACCAGTATGATATCGTCCACATAGCTTCGGATGATGTTAAATGTCCGGTCGCTTAGGGCCGTACGCAGGCCGTCGGCTACGGTAACCGGCGGCCTTTGCGGTTGACGTACACCCGTTTTCAAGGATTGGTAAGCGTCATCGGCAAGCGATGGTTCAGCGCCGTAAACAGACATGCGATGCGGCCCTTCCTTCGCTAATATGGCGCTGCCGCTTAAAATGCCGCCGCCACCGGCCGGCACAAGTAAGGCATCCAGCCCGCCCGTTTCTTCCAACAATTCCCGACCCGCCGTGGCCTGCCCCGCAATTACGGCGGGATTATCATATGGATGTATCAGACTCAGGCCATGTTTTTCGATCAACTCCCGCGCCACGGCTTCCCTGGAATCCAGTGTCGCTTCCGAATAGACAATCTCGGCGCCATAACCGCGGGCCGCCTGTTTTTTAATTGCCGGAGCGTTGTGCGGCATAACCACATAGCATCGGATACCCCGCCAACGGGCCGCCTGTGCCAGCGCCGCGCCGTGATTTCCGGAAGAATGGGTAATCACACCTTTTTGCGCCTCTTCTTCCGTTAATGTAAAGACGGCATTCGTAGCACCGCGGATTTTAAACGAACCGGTTTTTTGCAAATTTTCACATTTGAAAAAGACCTGCGCGCCGCATAAACCGTTGATATATCGGCTTGTATATACCGGCGTCCGGTGGATATAAGGAGTTATGCGTTCATGCGCATCTAATATATCTTGAAAAGTCGGCATTATTTTCTCATTTTGGATAAAATATAAGCTACTGACGGGTGTATAAAGGAGCAAGCCCCCACGTGTTTCTTTTCAACATTTAGATGCCTGCACGGGTTCGTTTAACAGGGTCATCGTCAGTTGTTCGCTCCAATAGAGCTTTTGAGAGTTAAAGCTTACAAACCCCACGTGCCCCCCGTGCGCCGGGGCCATGACCGACACATAAGGATTGGAGCAGGCTTCCGGCGTGCACGAAGGTGTTAAAAAGGGATCATCCCGCGCGTTTACAATGGTTAGGGGGATTTGAACACGGGATAATTCCGGAAGGCTGCTGCAACGCCGCCAATAATCACGGGCGTCTTTAAAACCATGCAGCGGCGCCGTGTAACGATCGTCGAATTCCTCGAAAGTGCGTATCTTATCCAACCCCTTTATATCCAGTTTTCCCGGAAAGCGCTGATGCTTTTCAATAATTTTGCGGCGCAGGCTGTTTAGAAAGCGGCGCATGTAGATTTTATTTTGGGGCTCGGCCAGTTTTTGTGCACTGGCGCTTAAGTCCATGGGCACGGAAAAAACAACGGCACGGCCTAATTCACCGGGCAAATGACCGGCGCGACGCGCGCCATACAACACGGTTTGATTGCCGCCCATGCTAAAGCCTACCAGATCGATGCGCTCGTAACCCTTAGTGGCGCAGGCGTGCCGGATAACCGTTTCCAGGTCGTCGTAGGAACCGGAATGATAAAAGCGTAACTGTCGGTTAATTTCGCCACTGCATCCCCTGAAATTCCAGGCCAGGGCATCGATACCGTTACGGTTGGCCGCGCGTGCCATGCCGCGCACATAAGGCCGCCGGCTATGGCCTTCCAGCCCGTGGGAAATGATTAACAGGCGCCGGCTGCCGGTCAAAGACCAGTCTAAATCCAAAAAATCATCATCGGGCGTGGGGATGCGCTCCCGCTTGTAGGAAGGCAAAGGCACCAATCGAAAAAGGGAAGGATAAACGGTTAACAGGTGGCCGTTTTTTAGGAAAAAAGGAGGGGTGTACCGCAAAGGCGCCATTATTCCGGTTGCCAGCCTTTCCATTTAATCAATTCCAGCCTGACGCTGCCTATAAATACTTTCATAAAGGAAACAAAAGGGACACGGGAAGCGTCCCGGCTGAAATAGGCGGAAAAGGGCCCGCTGACCCCGGCAATGCCGCTGATGTTCAGACGCCCGTCAAAATAAACCGTTTCCAGACCGTCGGGCACATGCTCGGTTTTGGTGATGTGCCGTTCGTTTTTAAAATTAAAGATGACATCCCCGGATTTGTTTTCTATAAAGGTAAATACGGTGTCCCGCGCCTGTTTATGGGCATTGGCGCGCGCGAAAAAAATCAGGCTGATGCCGTCAATCATTTTAGGCCGGATTTTTTGCTTGTCTTGTTTCTTTAATGTGTTGTTATTATCGTATAAACGTCGGGTAATGACGCTGTCCTCGTAATTAAAAGAATATTCGGCACGGTAAATCTCGCCTTCCACATTTTCGTTGGAGACGAATTTCAACACGCGTAGATTTTCATCGATGTAGCTATCATACACGCTGTGGTTATCCACCCAAAAAAGCAGCGGATTGGATTCAATAACCAGGTGGATATGGTAGCGTTTCGGGCTATAATCGCCCGGTACCCGGTTCACCTGCATAACAATGGTACCCAGATTGAAAAAGGAATAATTGACCTTATAGGTCAGTTCCTCACCGTCCATGAAGCGGTAGGGTTCAAAATTTCGGGCGGGGATCATGGTGGCACAGAAGACCAGGAGTAAAAAAATTTTTTTCATATCAGATTGTTTGAATTAAACTCATTAATTTAACGGAATAAATACGTCGATCTTAAAATCTAAGTGAAAGAAATGAAATTAAAAAATGTAAAATATCACATGCCGGCCATTATTCGGTCAAATGATCGTTCAGAGGAAGATATATTTTAAACAAACTGCCCTGCCCCGTTTGGGATTCCACCGACACGGAACCGCCATGCACCTGGGCAATATGTTTCACTATGGCCAACCCCAGACCGGTGCCGCCCATTTTTCGGCTGCGCGCTTTATCCACCCGGTAAAATCGTTCAAAAATGCGGTTAAGATGTGCCTCGGGAATGCCTTGTCCCTGGTCCTGAACCCCAATGAGCACTTTTTTATTTTTTTTGATGGCGAAGATGGTTACCCGGCTGTTTTCCGGACTGTATTTTATGGCGTTATCCACCAGATTGACCAAAGCTTCTTCCACCAACGGGCCGTTTACCCGCACCAAAAGATTATCCGGGCATTCAAGGTGCAGGGCTATCTGTTTTTTTTCCGCGGAAAACTCGCAAATTTGCATGGCGTTTTCCATAATACCCTTAAGGTTTTCCATTCGGAAATCCACCTGATCCTGCCCGCCTTCCCTTTCCAGACGGGAGAGCGTCAGAAGGTCTTCCAATATGGAAATGAGGCGGTTGGTTTGCCGGTAAATGATTTCCAGAAAACGCCGGGCGTTTTCCGGTTCATCCAGGGCGCCCTCATGAAGGGCTTCCACAAAGCCTTTGATGGATGTGAGCGGCGTACGTAACTCGTGGGAAACATTGGCCACAAATTCCCTGCGGCCCCGTTCCAGGTTACGCAGACGGGTGATATTATTTAGCACCATCAGGGCGCCGATGACCCGCATTTGTTCATCCTGCAGGGGGCTGACCCGTACATTAAGTATTTGTTCGGTGGGGACATGAATGGTGATTTCGCTTTCCTGAGGACGATGGGTTTCCAACACCGCTACCACCAAATTTTCCAATTCTTCGTTTTTTACAAGTTGTTTCAACAGCCAGCCGTCCACCTGTTTCCGCTTGACGTTGAACAGGCGCGCGGCGGCTTTGTTGATGCTGAGCACATGCCCTTCCGTATCAAAGGCGATCACCCCTTCGGCCATGCTGGCCAGCACCGATTGCTGCTCATACTTTTGGCGTTCGATCTGGGCTATTTTTTCATCAATTTGCCTGGCCATGGTGTTAAGCGTCTGCGTTAACCGGGCCATTTCAAGGGTCGATGGTTCCGGTAGTTTTTCCGAAAATATACCGGAGGAGAATTTTTCCACGCCGTGGATAATCATGGCAAGGGGATTGGTAATGCGTCGCGCCACCCAAAAACCGGCGATAATGGTCAGGATAAGAATCAGGCTGCCGGCACGGATAATTTGCCATTGCATGGCGCTGATGGTTTTTTCAATCAGAGAAAGGTCCCGCGCCACGCGAACAAATCCGGCCAGTTCCCCGCCGGCCCGAACCGGTATGGCCACATACAACATGTCTCTTTGAACGGTATGGCTGAATCGTATCCCCGTTCCGGGGGAATTACGCAGGGAGTTCACAATTTCCGGTCGTGAGATATGGTTATCCATAACCGCCGGGTTTTTAAAATTATCGGCCAGAACACGACCGCCGGGCAATATAACCGTTACACGCGTGGAATCTTGTGTAAGGATTAACGGCCATTTTTCTTTCAACACCGTGGTATCCGCCGCAACGAGCGCCGGCTTGAGAATGTTGGCGATCAATTCCGCGCGCTGCTGTAAATTCGCTGTTGTCTGCCGGATATAAAAGGAACGCCCCAGGGACGAGGCATACCAGGTGGTGGCTATAATAGCCATAACGCTGATAAACAGGGTTGTGAGAAAAACCTGGGCGGAAAGGCGTATTTTTTTCATTCCGTGTCCCTGAACCGGTATCCCACGCCACGGACGGTTTCGATATACTTACCGGCGGCGCCCAGTTTTTTACGCAGGCCCACAATCTGCACATCGATGGCCCGTTCCGTAACGGGATAATCGGAGCCACGCAGGGCATCAACAATCTGATAACGGCTGTACACCCAACCGGGGTGTCCGGCCAGATGCTGCAACAAGCGAAATTCGGAAAAGGTTAAATCGACTTTTTTCCCGCCCACGGTTACCAGATGGCGTCCGGGATGTATTTCGATATCAAATACCCTGATTATATCAGACGGATCGGGTTCCACGGCATCCCGACGGCGTAAAACAGCCTTGATCCGCGCGGTGAGTACACGGGAGCTGAAGGGTTTGGTGATGTAATCATCGGCGCCCAGTTCCAATCCGGTTACAATATCCGATTCTTCGCCTTTGGCGGTGAGCATGATTACGGGCACCTCTTTCAGAGTCTCATCGGATTTTATGCGCCGGCACACCTCCAACCCGTCTATGCCCGGCAACATCAGGTCAAGTAACAACAGGTCCGGTGTTTTTTCCGCCAGAGCCGCCATAACTTCCTCACCGGTGAGGAAACGTTTTACGACAAATCCTTCTTTTAACAAGATATAATCCACCAGATCGAGGATATCTTCTTCATCATCTACAATAAAAACTGTTTGCCCGGACACGGTTTACCTTTTTGTTAATTTTTCACAAATATTAAAATTACGAATAAGATGCATGTTAGATTTATGTTAGAATAGTGTTAGCCCCACCAATGCATTCATAGAGCGATTATCCGGTTTTACACCTTAACGCGGCGCGATACCAACACCACCACACTGCGTTCCGTCAGGTTATAAACATGTTGATCGGGCGCTTCCTTTTCCTCGCCCGGCACCACGGCGGGATGACGCACATCCGCCGTATCGGCAAAACGGAACCAACGCCGGTCATGCGGAAGATGAGGCAGTTCAAAAGCACGATTCTCCAGGGAGCCGTTTATCATGATATAAATATCATCGTCGGCTTCTTCCACGGGATAACTTTTCGCCGCGTACCATACGCCCAGGCATCGGGAACCATCCGACCAATCCGGTTGCATCACCCGGGTACCGTGCCAGCTCATTTCCGGGCGCCCTTCCACCGTGTGGACTTCAAAGCGCCGGCGGCGTAAATGGGGATGCGCCTTGCGAAAAGCGATCATTCTTTTAAAAAAAAGAAAACGGGGTTTATGTATGTTCAGGAAATCCCAATTGAGCCAGCTAATGGCGTTATCCTGACAATAAGCGTTGTTGTTCCCTTGCTGGGTACGCCCCATTTCATCGCCCATGTGAAACATGGGCACACCCTGCGCCAATAATAACAGGGCGGCCATATTCAGAACCTGTCGATTTCTTAAAGCCGTCAGATCAGGATCGTCACTCGGGCCTTCCACGCCGTAATTGAAGCTGATGTTGTGGTTTTCACCGTCGCGGTTATTTTCTCCGTTGGCCAGGTTATGTTTTTCGCTGTACATCACCAGATCCGCCAGAGGAAAGCCGTCATGGCAACTCACAAAATTGACACTGTGATAAGGTTCGCGGCCGTCATCCTGATAAAGGTCCGCGCTGCCGGCAAGCCTGCGTGCCAAAGCAGGCGTCATGCCACGGTCTCCACGGATAAAACGGCGCACATCATCCCGGAAGCGACCGTTCCATTCCATCCAGCGTTGCCAATGGGGAAAACTGCCCACCTGGTACAATCCGGCGGCATCCCAGGCCTCGGCGATGATTTTAGTGTGTGCCAACACCGGGTCTAACGCGATGCGTTCCAAAATCGGCGGGTCTGAGAGCACCTCGCCACGGGCGCCGCGACTCATTATGGAGGCCAGATCAAATCGAAAACCGTCCACATGCATTTCCGTAACCCAATAACGCAGGCTGTCCAGGATCATGGTACGCACAGTGGGGTGATTGCAATTGACGGTATTCCCGCAACCGGAATAGTTCAGATAATGCCGTTTTTGTCGGTCATAAAGATAATAAGTATCCCGATCCAATCCCTTAAAATTGTAAATGGGGCCATGTTCGTTGCCTTCCGCGGTATGGTTAAAAACCATATCCAGAATGACTTCGATGCCCGCTTTATGCAGCTCGCGCACCATGGTTTTAAATTCTCGAATGGCCTCGGCGGGACTATTTCCGGAGGCATAAGCTTCTTTAACGGCAAAAAAATTAAGCGGATCGTATCCCCAATAGTTATACAAACGTTCTCCCGTGAGCGGATTGCGCCGCGGGTTATCCGTTTCATCAAAATCGGTTACGGGCATCAGTTCCACGGCGGTTACACCCAATTCCTGCAAATAGGGAATTTTTTCAATGATGCCCTTAAAAGTACCCGGCGCATTGACGGCAGCGCTTTCATGGCGCGTAAAACCGCGCACATGCAATTCATAAATAATGGTATCCTGCAAAGGCCGGCCCAGCGGACGATCATGCTCCCAGTCAAAGCTGTCATCGGTTACGGTGGAAAGGCGGTAAATCTTAAAGCGGTCTTCTTCAATGGTTTTTAGCGGATGCCCCCATTTGCCGCCGCCACAGGTAACGCGGGTGTACGGATCGATCAACTGTTCACCCTGTGTGAGACCGGGTTCATCGGCATACACTTTCCAGGCGTAATTGATCCACGGGTCCAGCCCCTGAATATGCGCATGCCAGATATGCCCGGTTTTATTGATTGCCGGATCGAGCGGAAACTCCACCAACGGCTCTTTGGCGCAACCGACAAATAACAGGATGGACATGGCGCCGGCGCTTTCCGATATAACGGAAAAATTAACACCGCCCCGCACCACCGTGGCGCCGATGGGCAAGGGGTGGCCCCGGGTGATGCTGAAATCCCCGTCGATCATTTTCAATAATGCTTCCCGATAGGCATGTTTATTCGAGGTCATGCTTTAGTTTAAAAAAGTTTGTGTTTACGACCAAAACCGGGTCATCAAATTTACAGCCACATTATCGGTCAGCCTTCCGGTTTTATGATTTTCCTTGCTCCAAAACCGGCCGCACGGATCGACCAGGCATCATGAAAGTTTTATATTTGCTTCCATAAGGACCCCATACGTATTATTGGCATTTAATCCACCAAAACGACCATGCCCCGAATCAATATCGAATTACCGGTTTATTTTCAATGCCGTAAAGAGTGTTCCAAATGTTGCGAAATCAACGGTGGTTATGTGTTTGTCACCGATACAAACATTAAAAAAATCGCCCGTTTCCTGAAACTCACTCCCCAGGAAGTCATTCGGCGACATACGTATGCCGTTGGCGAAAAACGCAGCCTGAAGGACCGCGACGGCAAGGCCTGCATCTTCTTAAATGAAGAAGGTAAATGCGGCATCTATCCGGTGCGTCCCCTGCAATGCCGTACGTTCCCTTTTTGGCCGCAAAATGTCAAATCCGAAAAACGCTGGCAACAGGTAATGGACGACTGCCCGGGCATAGGTGAAGGAAAACCGTACGGACGTGATGATATTGAAGCGGTTTTCAACGGCGCCGCTGTGGATTCCGAGAAATAAAACAGGAGGCCTTATGATCAAACGCCATATCGACAGTCCCGAACGTATTCCCGTTACAGCGGGACAAAAAACCGAGATGCAGATGCTCATTTCCCCCGGGGAAGCGCCGCATTTCGCCATGCGCCGTTTTACCATCCATCCCGGCGGATTCATGCCCATGCACACCAACACGGTTGAACACGAACAACTGGTGCTGGACGGTGAAGCGGAAGTGATTATTGACGGCCAAAAACACCATATGCGTAAAGACGATGTGGTTTTCATTCCGGCGGGCGTACCGCACAGCTACCGTACCATTGGCGACAGGCCTTTTGTTTTTTTATGCATGGTACCCAATCAACAAGATACCATTACCCTTCTGGAGGCTCAAGATAAAAATGAATAGCCTATCCCGACGTATTTTTCGACTGTCCCTCGGTTTACTGATTATCGCCGCAGGAATCTTTTTTACGGTTGTACCCGGTTATGTGGATCGTCAGTTTAATCAGCTTTTGCCCATGCAGGCACCGCCCCCCGCCGATAGCGTGCGCGCCTTTCATAATACCCTGCGCATTGGTGATATGCATGACGATATTCTTTTATGGGGGCGGGAACTTACCACCCAACATGACTATGGGCATACCGATTTACCGCGTTTAAAAAAGGGCGGCGTGTCCCTGCAGGTTTTTTCCGTTGTAACCAAAACGCCGGCCAACATCAATTATCAACGCAACAGTGGCGATACAGACCAGATCACCTTGCTGATGATTGCCCGCCTGGCGCCATGGCGCGCCTGGTACAGCCTTACGGAACGCGCGTTATATCAGGCACGGAATCTTAAAGAAACCGCCCGCGCCCATCCGGAAATGTTACGCGTGGTAACCCGCGCTCCGGAACTCAAACAAGCGCTTGCCCTGCCCGCGGACCAACGCCCGGTCATCGGTTTACTGGCCATTGAAGGCATGCACGCCCTGGATGGTAAACTGACAAACCTGACCGTTCTCGACAGCGCCGGATATCGCATGATAGGATTAGCCCATTTTTTTGACAACGCCTTCAGTGGTTCCGCCCACGGTGAAGAAAAATACGGTTTAACGGATTTAGGACGCAAAGCGTTTAAGGAAATGGAAAAACGTAACATTCTCATAGACCTGGCCCACGCCTCCCCCGCCGCCATTGATGACGCGCTGGAACTGGCCACACGACCGTTGGTGGTTTCCCATACGGGTGTCAAGGGGACGTGTGATTCGCCGAGGAATCTAAGCGATGAACATATCAGGCGTATAGCGGCCACGGGCGGTTTGATTGGCATTGGCTTTTGGGGAGAAGCGGTATGCGGAAGCGCTCCGGAAGCGGTGGCCCGGGCCATGCGCTACGCCGCTGATATTGCCGGCGTGGATCATATAGCATTGGGCTCGGATTGGGACGGCGCCACAAAAGAACAAATCGGCGCCGAACAACTGCCCTATCTCACCGCGGCATTAATGCGGGAAGGATTCAGCAGGCAGGATATCGCCAAAATCATGGGCGAGAATCTGATACGCCTGCTAAGCAACACCTT
>RFFS01000140.1 GCA_003696775.1 Calditrichota bacterium | reverse complement strand
GGCATCCAGCGCGTTACGGATTAGATTTTGTACAATCTGATTGAATTCTCCGGGTACAATGCGCACATAAAGCTCTTTCTCCGTCAGGGTAATATGTTTATCGGTTCGGTGCTTAAACTGCATATCCGCTTCATAAAAGCGTAGTTCTTTTTGCAGAATATCATTCAGATTTACCGTAACCACATCGGCTTCGGAATCGGTACGTACTTTGGCCATCAGGCTGTTAACCATCTCCAAAAGCTGATTATTGGCAGTTTCAAACCGATAGATGTATTTGACCACTTTTTCCAAAAAAGCCTGAATTTCTTCCGGCGTCCGGGTTTCCTTGATTTTATTATAGTTGTATTGAAGATATTGCACGCCTCCGGAAATGATGGACATGGGATTTTTAAGATTATGGATAATACCCTGACTGAACAGACTAAAGGCGGCATTGCGTTCGGTTACGATTAATTCCCGGGTGCGTTCTTCCAGCAGCTTTTCCAGGTTGATATTGTATTCTTTGATGGCGTCGCTTGCTTTTTTTAAACGTATATGGGTTTCCACGCGGGCCAACACCTCAGAGCTGTCAAACGGTTTGTTGATGTAATCGGAAGCGCCGGCCTCGAATCCCCGAATTTTATCTTCCGTTGAGGTTTTGGCGGAAATAAACAGGATGGGCAGGTCGCCATGGGCCGGTTGTGCTTTGATTTGCTTGCAGGCGGTTATGCCATCCATGACCGGCATCATCACATCCATGAGTACCACATCGGGTTGTACTTTATCCACCATTTCGACAGCGCTTTGACCGTTTTCGGCAACGGCCAGGTCATAGCCCCTGGAAGAGAGTATCTTTCCCAGTACCTGAATATTTTCCGGTACATCATCCGCAATGAGAATCTTTCCCTTCATGGTTGCTCTACCTTTTTAAAAGTCTGTGTCAGTTTATTGAATTCCACTTTCAATCCGGCCATGTCGAATTCTTTGAAAGCACTTTGCAAATTTTCATACCATTGTGTTAACTCTTCATCCCGATAATCGTCCACAATTTTACCCAACCGTTCCAGTGTTTGGGTGATTTCACTGAGCAGGGGCGTGGAAACGTGTTGTTCAAAACGATCCGCCAGAGTACTAATTCGTGTAAATTGACCCATTTTTTCATGGATATCGGTTGGTATGTGTTTGGCCTGCCCGGTATGAAGGTCAATCAGTCGGTTCAATTCCTTAAAATCGATGGGTTTGGTTACATACGCCGCAAAACCGGCTTCTTCGGTTTTCTGCCGGATTTCGGCCGGTGGCGTGGCGGAATAGGCCAATACCGGAATCGATTTAAAACACTTTCGGGTTCGGATTCGTTTAAGGGTTTCAAACCCGTCGCTTCCGGGCATATTCAAATCCATTAAAATAAGATCGGGTTTTTGTTCGCTCATTTTTTTCATGGCCTGGGATGCGTTATGAGCGCCAAGTACCATGTACCCGAGTTTGCCATAATAATGCCTAACCAACAGGATATTTTCCGGAGTATCGTCTATGACCAAAAGAACGGGAAGGGGCTGTTTTTCCCGCGTTCTTTCTTCGGTACGGTCGGCCGGCGTTGTCACTTTTTGAATGACGGGCACGTCCGGAAGAGTCATTTTGACGGTGGTACCCCGACCCTTTTCACTGTCCACCTCCACATGTCCGTTCATGGCATGAACCATCAGGCGGCAAAAAGCCAGTCCCATGCCAAGATTCAACAGATCATACGGATTGTCTTCATAATCGGATGAAAATGCTTTTCGGATATTTCTCAAAGCCTGTTCATCTATCCCGCTGCCGGTATCCTTTACGATGAATATGATCGTATAATGCGCGCTGTCCTGTCGGATATATTCCACGATTAAATCAATTCGACCGTTTTCCGTATGATCGATGGCGTTATCCAATAGATGAAAGATAATGCGCCGAAGCTGCCTGGCCGGCAGGGCAAGGATATCCTGCGTATCGGGTACCGATATATGAAAGGTGGTATTCTTGTCATTCAACCGTTTGGGGCAACGATTCTTAAAAAAACTTATAAAAGACGGCAGCGTGCATTCTTCGATTTCCAGCTTAACTTTACCGGTGTCCAGTTTACTCATATGGACCAGGTCACCGATCAATTCCGATAGATTCTCCGAAGAAGACCGAATTTGATTTAAATATTTAAGTGATGAAGGATCGGCGCAGTTGTCCAGTAAAATTTGGGTAAAACCGAGGATGGCATTCAGCGGCGTGCGCAGATCATGGCTCACATTGGTAAAAAACTGACTTTTGGCTTTATTGGCGCTTTGGGCCAGATGGAGCGCATCTTTCAGCTGATGATTGGATGTCTCAAGTTTTTCACGGGCTTCTTCCAGTTCCCGGGTTCGTATTTTTACCAACATGTCCAGTTGGTTATACACCTCATAATATTCGCGTTGCGCGTCTTCTTTCTCCTGACGTGTCAAACGTAATTCATTTTCCAGATGTTTAATGCGCTTGTTCAACAAGTCAAATTGTGCCGAATCCGTAACCGTTCCCAAATTACAAGGCTCCTTTTTCCAGCATTTCGGCTATTTCAAGTTGTCCTTCCTGTATAATCATATTCAGGCTTTCCTGATCGAGATTTAAGGATTGTAAACAGTGTTGATAAACATCATCGTCAAAGGGCGTGGCGGCGGAATAGCCGATTTGGGCAAAATGACATTGTACCGCGGCCACATATAGCGTGGCGGATATGCGGAACCATTTCTCGTCCACTTCAAAAGGGTTGAGATGAAAACCGATGGCGTTGGAAATTTCTTCGGGCAGGCCCCAATTGCGTGCGATTGCCAATCCCATTTTGGTATGATCGAAACCAAACACGGATTGTTCGATTACATTGACCGGGGCATTCCTGGCCTGCGCGATTTCCAGGACCTTTGTGAAAGCCTTTTTTATAAACTGTTCCTCGGCAATGAATCCGATTTTATGCAGCAATCCGGCACTATAAACATCGTCACCTTTCAGGCCGTATTCACGACGGTATATCATTTTTGCAAAATGCGCGGTCGCCACACTGTACGACCAGATCTCGCTGCGTCGGTAACCGACAATCACTTCTTCTTTGTCGAATAGCTCACAGGCTTTTTGTCGCAGCGCCAGTTCCCTTACCGTGTTATAGCCTACCCATACCACGGCTTTGCTGATGCTGTCTATGGGACTGTTGGGAGCATAAAACGGCGAATTGGCCACACGAAGTAACTTGGCCGTTAACGGCGGGTCTATGCGGATAATCTCCTCCAGGTCCTGTACCGTTGAATTGGGATCGTTGATTAGTTGGATGATACCACCCACAACGGATTTAATGGATGATATCTCCGAGTCATTGATGGCTTCAAGAATACGGTTAATGCGGTCTTCCGCCGTGATTTGTGCTTCCATGAGTTTTTCCCCTTTAATGGACTCTTTCATCTTCGGTAAAGGGGCATTTGTTCTTTAAGGCACGGGGCAAAGCGGTTATAATCGGCATATAGATTTCTCGGCTTTTCAAGGATGCCCCGGCCGTGTTTACCCGAAACACGTTTAATCGTTTCCGAAGCGTGCCCATATGGTGATTGAAACAATCATCAGGCATTAAAAAAGAGCCGTCGGTTAAACGGCTCTTTATAATGATATCACAACAGACCGGGGCGTTGTTTTATTTTATCACGACCATTTTGCGGGAGAGGCGTGGCGCACCGTTGACCCGCAAACGGTACAGATAGACCCCACCCGGCAGACCCGAAGCATCGAACTTTAAACGGTGCGTGCCGGCCGGTTGACGGCTGTTTTCAATATGGCGCACAAGGCGTCCGTTGGTGTCGTATAAATCGATTTGCACATGAAAGAGGACCGATGATGTCGATCCGGGCAGGGTATAGGCAATGGTTGTTGAGGGGTTAAACGGGTTGGGATAATTGCCAAGCTGAAAAGAGCGTGGTGTCGGCAACGAAGGTGTATCCAGAGCGGTGGCGTTTTTCTTTTCTATTTTCAGAAGAACCACCGAAGGCGCCTGTTGTTCCGCGATGTTAAGATTTAGCGACGGCCCGCCTTTGATTTCGGATGTTGTTTCCGTGAAGGGGTGGGCTGCATCGGTTTGGTATTGTGTTATGAGAAGTGTTTCGGAAGGCGGAAACGGTAAATTATCGATCGACAACGCATAGCTGTCGTAAACGCTGTTGTAATTGGAAATGAGCACGTAACAGGCATTGTCATCAGCCGTTTTGGATGCCAAAATCATGATATTCGTAGTGTCTTTATCCAGCGTCCCTTCGGCATCGACAAATTCCGATCCGGTGGCGGCAACCTGCACGGGCGCTTCATCGGCCAACAAGGCAAAGGATTTAAATCCGAAGCCGCTCCATTTGTAAACGGGATATCCGGCGGAATCGTCTGCGAAAAGATTAAGAAACTGATCGCCGCGATACATGAAAAGACGGTCGATCGGGCTGTTTTGGGCGGAAATAAGCATTGAGGCAAACCAGGCGGCGTGTTTTGGGGTATTGATATCGGGAAAATCCGGATTACCCAGACTGATGTTGGTTTCCGTTACGATATTTTCCGCTTCGCTGTAACCGGCGTCATCCAGCAGGCTCTGGATATATGCGCCATAAACATTGATGGCATAGGGATTATGCTGATTGTACAGATGCCAGGATAAAAAATCGAGCGGAGCGTCATGAGTTTTGCAATAATCGATAAAATTGGGTATCCATGTCCGACCATGAATAACGGAACCGCTTAAAAGGCCCGGCCCGCCCACTTTTAAGGAGGCGTCATATGCTTTCATCGTTTTGGTAACCGCTTCGTAAAAGCGGTAATACGTGGTATCGGAAACGGATGTGTTCCAGAAGCCGCCGTCGGGTTCCGTCCAGATATTCCAATATCGGATGTCATAATGAAAACCGTTATCCCAGCCGTCGTTGTAATGCATAACCGTGCGTTTAAACACCTCGCTGATGGTATGATAGGTGGTGTCACCGTAATCGTAGGGCGGGTCCCAATATGGTGACTTCTCCGATAGGTTAAAGCTGATGCCAAGACGGAAAAATGTTTCAAAACCGTTGTCATGATGCACGGCAAGGATATCATCGGTCGATTGCCAGTTATAATGATCCGGGTTCGTGGGGTCAAAATTGGGATTGATGGCGTTATTAAAGAAAAAGTTGCTATAGGTGGGGAAATCACAGGGTCCGTAATAATCGTTAGTGCGGATCATTTTAACCCGGGCATCCTTATACGCGGCCAGGGCATTGCCCGGTCCGGCGGTTACATTACTCAACGGTTTGATATCCCCAAGCGTCGTGGCGTAATCGACGCTAAAAGTTTTGTTGCTTTGAGCGAAGGCAAAGAGACTGATAAAATAGAAAAGTATAAAAAATATGCGCATAAAGTACCTTCTTTTTATTAATGATAAACTTTATAAATCGAAATGAAAGTGGTTTACTTTATGGGACAGGTAAAAATGGAAGAAATCACAGATGCAAAAAAAACTAAAAGGCGAAATAAATACCTATATGAAATGCATCGGGGGTGGGGTCGGTTTTTTGGGGTGTGAGTTTATAACCGTAATCGACGCGGATAGGGCCGAGCGGGGTGATCAGGGCCAGGCCGATGCCGGTGCTCAGGCGTATCTCATCGGGGCGGAAGCGTGATAATTCCGACCAGACATTTCCGGCATCGACAAACACTTCACCCACCAGTAGCCAGAACAAGGGGATGCGTCCTTCTATATTTGCCAGGAAAATCGCCTTTCCGCCCGCGGCGGTGACGATCTGTCCTTTGTCATTAACCGCGGCCGCCGGTCCGAGCAACTGTTCTTCATAACCGCGCACGGTTGTGGCGCCGCCGGCATAAAAGCGTTCGCTGATGGGGATGCTTTTATTACCTTCGAGTTCGTATATAATGCCGGCCTTGATGCGGCTTGCCAGCACCCACTTGTGGCGTTTTCCGAAAAAATAGGGCTTCCAGGGCTGGTAACGCTGCCAACTACTGATGATGGTGATGAAACGGTTGATTTCCGTTTGCGCGTCCACCTTACCCATACTCTGGGAAAAGCTGATACTTAAGTCGTTTAATGCGCCGTTACGCGGATTAAACAGGTTTTTTCGGGTGTCGCGCTTACCATAAAGGGAGATGCCGTAAATCTGACTTTGCCCGGCGTCAAAGTCCTGTATGCCGCTTAAATCGATGGCTTCGTTATCGATTTGTTTCAAGGATTTGGCGCTTAATGAGGCGTTGAATTCATAGCGATCGAATTTATGGTGCACTTCAAAAGAGGAACGTATCAGGTCAAAATCACCGCTGTTGGGCCGGCGGAACTGATGATAGGAAACCTGCAACACACCCGGCGTGCGCGTATAGCCGATCCAGGGTTCGACAAATTTAAGGGTGATTTCATTTTCGGCATTGATCAGTTTGTTTTCATTGGGATCGTACATCAGGGCGGGTGTCAGGTGTAAACTGATGGCCCGGCCGTTTCCCCACAGGTTGCGATGGCCGCCTTCCAGGGTGAATTCGGCCTTGCCGCCAAAGAATTCCTGTTGTTCATACGCCAGACCGATGTAAAAGCCGACCCAGCGTGCGGGCTTTTCTTTTAAACGAATCAACAGATTGACCCGGCTCCGGTCACTGGTGTCGGGTTCAAGTTCAAAGCGGACAAACTGAAACAAACCGGTGCCGTAAATGTTCTGTTGGGAACGATCCAGTTTTTTGCGGTTGTAGAGGTCGCCTTTTTTGATTTCCAGTTCCCTGCGAACAATAAAGCTTTTAACTTTATCCAGCCCCAGATAACGAACGGCGCCGATATAAACGGTTTGGTTTTCTTGAATGTCAAATCGTACGTCTATCAGTGTATCCCGGGTAAAGTAATAGTCATAGGCGATCTCCACAAAGGGCTTGCCGGAGTTATAGTAGAGGTCTTCCAAACGTTGTTTGATGACGCCGACCACGCTTTCATCAAAGGGAAGACCGAGGGTAATCGCGTTCATGACATGAGCGGCGATGCGCAGGCTGTCCACATCCTTGTTGCCCAAAAAGGTGACGCTGTTCAGGTAATAGCGCGCGCCGGTTTGGATCGCGTAGGTTACATACACCTTTTCCCGGTTACGGGAAAATCGGATGGAATCGCGTACTTCCACATTGATGTACCCCTGCTTGCGGAAGTAGTTGCTGAGCAAAATTTTGTCCAGCTTTAACAGACGCGGTTCGAAGGGGTCATCTTCGCGCAGACGGATAATTTCCATAAGCGCGTCGTTATCTGTCCGTATGGTGCTTTTCAGGGTAATTTGCGCCACTTCGGTATCCGCCGCCCGCATGAGCAGGGGCAGAATCAAAAGGGACAGCAGAAACGACCGGATTTGTTGCATGGCCGACAGGCGTTTCAAAAAGAGTATTTCCATGACAATCCGATTTGAATTTTATCGTTGGCGCGGGCTGTTTTTTCATAATAGCTGTCCAGGCTCCAAAAGCGATTGATGCGATACTCCAGTCCGATGCGGTTACCGGCATCCCAGGCCAGTTTAGGCGTGGGTACGCCGCTGCCGAACTGGGTACGGTATTCGATGTACAGATCACTTGTCAGGTATTTCCCGAAGGAAATGGATGCCTGTTTCAGTCCGTTGTTCAATTTCATTTTTTCCAGATCGAACAGCTTGTCGCTTGAGCTGATTTCCACCTTGTCCAGTCCCGTCAAACTTTCCACGCCGCGTTCGGCGGCGGTGAGCAGGGAATTGGTGGCCACATTTTCCCCCAGGTTGCGCATCACGGAACCGGTATTGCCTGCAATATCGGACAGATCGGCGCCCAGGGTTAACAGGGTGATTTTCTCCTGTTCGGAAAGGCTTAATTCCTGACCGCTGTTTTCATCTATAACACGGATATTCTGACGAATATTATCCAGGTTACCGGTGATATTCAGCTCAAAAATACGGCCGTCGGAACGGCTTTCGGTCAAGATATTCAACTCGGGATTGATGCGCACCGGATTGTTGAAATTGATGGTACCGCTGACAACATTAAAACTTTGATTCAGTGTTGAAAATTTGCCCGTGGGGGTTTCGATGAGGCCGCTGAGCTTCAGATTATCCGAACCGGGCTCCATCACCGCCTGAACATTGCCGGCCAGAGTTATTTTGAAATTATTGCTGACATCCAGACCGGCATTGACGATAACGAAATTGCCCGGTATGAAAATATTCAGGTTTAAATCGGTAAAAGGCGGTTTGGACGCCACTCTGGGTTGCGACAGATAGACGTTTTGTTGTAACTGCCCGATATCCACGGCATATTCGCCACCGGGCAAAGTCAGGTTGCCGCGGATTTTCAATGTATCCCGGCCGGTGATGCTTAAATCCGTGGTCGATAGCAAAACCCGCGCGTTGGCGATAAAATAATCCACATAAAAATGATTACCCTGAATGTTCAGGTTGAGCGCGGGATGCAGGACATTATCCGTTTTAACCGTGCCACTCAGAGTCATAACTCCTTCCCGTTCCGGCCGGGGCACCAGCCAGGACCATAAGTGCGCGATGAATCCAAAGCTTTTTTCCAGCACATCCCTGGGTTTTTGAGAATGTAATTCGGCCTGATTAAAGCGCATCAGATAGTTATCGGCGGTGATATCCAGAGTGACATCCGTAAGCGGGTCTTTGACCCGGGAAAGGACAATGCGCCCGTCATGCATTTTGAGAAACCCCGAACGCAACGCGGGTTTTTGCGGCGTTCCGTCCAGTGTCAGCGCCAGCTCATACGGCCCGTGAATGGATTCCACCTGTTCATTGAGCGGCCCGATGAAAACGACGCTGTCATCCTTGCTGTACAGATAAAATTCAAAGGGATTATCCATCAGATTGCTGTCGGCGCTGGTGAGTGTAAAGCCCACATCCTGCCAGCCGCGCCCGCTGAAGGAGGTGCCGTTCAGGTCGCCGCTCAGGCTGTCGATCAGCATATAGCCGGAATTATATTGCCCCATAAGCCGCAGCGAGTCGAGAAAAAAAGTATCGTACCGCACATCATCAAGGCGGATGTTGTGGCGCATGAAGGGGTTGTCCATGCCACCCACGATTTCGATGGTGCCGTTTAACATACCGCTAAGCGGATGTTTGAGGCGGAACAATTTATTGTAATCTTCGAGACGGATATTTACCGCTTTCAGACTGAGGTCGCTACGGGTTTGGTTGATGATGTCGTACACCTGGGCGATGCCGCGTGACAGGTTGATGTTCAACGCGCCGCGTATATTCAGGGAAGAGGGGCTGTTGTCCAGGGATAATTGTCTGACATGCAGACTGTCGTTTTCAAATTCCGTTTGCATGCGCAGGGCGCCCAACGGTGTGTCATCCAACGCCACCTGCCGGCCGGAAATATCCACATAGGCAAAAGGCGCGCCGTCGCTCAGGGTCAGATGCGCCTGTCCCGTAACAATACCACCCAGTTTGTGCCGGCCCATGAATTGTTTAAAGGGTTCCAGGTCCACTTTTTCCAAAACCATCTGTATGGTGGAGCGGCTGTTGTCCCAATAGTGGCTTCCCCAGGCGTCCAGCCGGGTGCCACCCGGGCCGCTTAAGCGGAAATCGTCACTAAACACACCGGCGGTATCCAGTTGCAGATGAAAGGGTGCGGTGCTGCCCAGCCAATAATCGCCGTAGGCCACCTGCATGTCATCAAAACGAATGCGCGCGCCGAGCGTGTCGTACCAGATATGCGCTCCGAGTTCAAAATAGTTACTTTCACTGTAAATTTCCGCCGTATCCACCACCAAAAGGTTGTCACGATGCCGGGCGGTGACCACTATATCCTGTAAGGGGACGCCGGATACTTGGCCGCTGTTTATTCGGAAGTCGGCCCGACCGATGCGATGGGTCATCACGCTGTCGATACGGAATGAAAACCGCATGGTGTCAAACGCAGCCGGACCGACACGAAAATGGTCGATTTGCAGGGCGCCTTCCATGGTCGGGTCAATGAGTGAACCATAGGTGTCAAAGCGTGTGGAAAAGGTGCCGCCAAGGGAATCCTGCCCCAGCGCGTGTCCCAGGGCGCCCACATCCTGCGAATCGGCCCGTACGTGAAAGGCCATCTCACGCAATCCGCGGATGTAACCGTCTAAGGTGATTCGCGCCCTTTTGCCCAGTTTGACAAATGAGGGTTGAACAATGCCGATGCGTTTGCCACGGGTACGCACTTCAAACCGTAGCGAGTCCAGGGAAAAATCATCATAACGGCAATCCCATGCACTGAAAACGCCGTTGATTTGCGGGTTCTTTCTGGTAAGGCGGGGGATGTTGAAAACAAACCGGCCGTTTAAACTGGACTCCGGCAGGCCGGGCAGGGCCAGGGCTGTGTTCACCTCCTGTATGCGGGCATGGCCTTCAAAGCGTATCCAGTCTTTTAAGCGGCCTTCGATATCCAGACGACCGAAATTGCTGTTGATGCGCATAGTGTCCAGGCTGATCAGGCCGTGATCATAACGGACGTAAATATGGGCGTTATGCAACAGACGATCGTTGTAAGCGCCACGCACATGTCCGTCCAGGGCAAAGTTCAACGGTTGCCCGATTAATGTTAAACGACCATCGAGGAATCCTTCGCGAAACAGTTCGGGAGGTAGCAGATTATGTAAGTCCTGTTCATCGAGATGAATATCATCCACGGCGATTAGAAAATTGACCGGATCACCCAGGTCCATATCCATCGCCATATTGATGCGGGAATGCGCAGTGGAAAATTTAAATTTATTCAAGGTGATTTTTTCCGGCCGGGCGGACAATTCAAAGGAAAGATTACGGATGCCAATGTTTTTTTTCGGCTGGTATCCGGAAAAATGATGCACGATAAAGTCGATACGGTTGCGATGCAGGTCACCGGACAGACGGGCATGGATATCAGTGAATATTTTTTCATCCCATTGCACGTGGCCGGCATTTAAATCGAACGATCCCATGCGGATATCCGGAAGACGTTTGAGTAAGCTGCCGATCAGTGCGCCGTTTTGCAACACGGTTAGCAGGCTGTCCGCACGCCGGCCCACGGTTGCTTCTTCCCTTGTGGCGGCAACCCTTTTGGCGGGTGTATGGGTAATGACCGTAAGCGAGTCAACATCAAACGCAGCGATGCGCACCTTGTTATTAAGCAGCGGCCACAAATGGTAGCGCAGGGTAACTTTGCCCACGCGCATTTCAATGCTGCTGTCTTGTTTAAAATAGAGATTGTCGATGATTACGGAATTGAACAGGGTACCGCGTAAACGGTCGTAGGAAAGGGTATCGTTCGTGTTCAGCGAACGATTGATGATTTTTTCAATACCATCCGATACGATTTGCGTTTGCCAGTGCATCACAACCAAAACCGACACCAGCACGATCAGGCTTAAAAAGAATACCGCCGCGCGCTTACGCCAGGGATGCCCCCGACGTGTATCGGATTTGGGATGGTTGGTTTCATTTGTAGTATTCACGATGAACCTGATGTGACTCTTTTAATCTATTTCGTTTCAACGGCCGGGAAAGGAATCGGTTCGACGCCGTGGCCGGGCCGTTTTAAGATAAAGGAAAAAGGTTAAAAGGGGCAAGGAATTCTCTTCCGGCAAGCGGTTCTTTCGCTTTCGATTTTCATCTTTAATCCCCGGTTTGTTAAATATCAAACAAATGTAGCAGAGATTTACACCCTCGATGTACGGATTGTCCGTTATTTATGAAGAAAATGAAGATTTCTTCATAAAAAATTCATAATCCCGTATAAAATTGTTCCCGTTGCGTTTCTTCGCGAAGCCGGGCGCTTTATTGCTTTAATGGGTACGTCCGCTTAAATTATATGCTGCATCAAAGTGATGCCTGCCAACACCTGATAAAGCAAAAGTCAAATCGGAGGGTTCTCATGCGTTTTATCCTTGCGGCGGGCCTGGCGGCCCTGCTTGTAGCCTGTTCAACAACATTACCGGAAGAGACCTATTACGCTAATGCCAAAAAGGCCTATACGGATCAGAAATTCGATCAGGCCATAGAGAATTACAACGCGTTAATCGAACAGTATCCCAAAGGAAAACATCGTCCGGAATCGGTTTTCATGGTTGGGTATATCTATGCCAATGATCTTAAAAAATACGACGAGGCACGCACGTTTTACGAGCAATTTTTAAAGGAATATCCCAAACATGAGCTGGCTCAGTCCGCGGAATGGGAACTGAAAAATCTTGGTAAGGCCGCCAACGAAATTCCGTTTTTAAAAAAGCTCTCTGCCGATAGCAGCGCCGCGCCTGCTTCCAAAGAATAATTTTTTATGCGTTTTTATCTGGCCGCATGGATGATTTTTCTGGTAGCGTGTGCGCAAGCCCGGCCGGACAGTCTGACTGTTAATACGGAGATAACAGGCGTGCCCGCCGTGGCCGGACAGGAGGTGGTTTTTCATGTGCGCGTCAGTTGGCCCGGGCATCTGAACCGTTTTGATCCCGTAAAGGTGGATGTACCTTCTCTTACCAATCTGGAACTGGTGGGACGCGGTATGTCCAATAAAACAGTCGTTGATGCGGAAGGCCGGAAAAGAGCCGTTAAAACTTTTGATTTTTATTTGAAACCTGTGGAACCCGTCGTGGCTACCATTGGTCCGGTAGCCGTGCATTATGTAAACGATAAAGGCGTGGCTGTCCGTTATGACACCCGCCCGCGTATCATACAGGTGTTTCGCGCCTCGCCGGATAGTAAACCGGAATTCATCGCGGGGTCTATCTTTTTATGGCTTGTGGCTCTGGTTTTTGGCATGGCCCTGTTGTTTGTGCTGGGACGATTTTTGTGGTTGCGCCGCCAGCCGCGGGAAATGACGGAAGATGATACGGGGATCGCCGGAAAATACATCAATCTTTTGCGGGCGACGGTACATCCGGCCAACAATCGTCATAAAGACAATATTCGGGAGATGGTACGCATCCTGAACGGGTATATTCAGGAAAAATACAGGGAAACGGAAACACAAACACCGGCCCGGTTACCCGGTCGTCTGGAAAAACTGTTCGCCGGGAACAGCGCGACGGCGGCATTGATAAAAAGAATAACCGCCCTGTCGGGCGACAATACCGTCGATACGCATGTGTCCCACGCGCTGTATAACGCATTGGAAGATTTTTTAATGGAAGAAAAGCGTTTGGAAAAACGCTGATAAGGAAAAGGAGAATGTATGAATCCTGACATTCAGGCCATTAACGCCAAAATCGAGCGTGAAAGTCACTTTGTTGAAAGTATAAAAAAAGAAGTCGCCAGGGTCATTGTGGGGCAGGATTATATGATCGAGCGGCTGTTGATCGGACTGTTGTCCAACGGACATATCCTGTTGGAAGGCGTGCCTGGGCTGGCCAAAACATTGACGGTCAGCACCTTATCCCAATGTATCCGCACGGATTTCCAGCGTATTCAGTTTACACCGGATTTGCTGCCCGCCGATTTGATCGGTACGTTGATATACAACCAAAAAGATAACACCTTTACAACCAAAAAAGGGCCGATTTTCAGCAACCTGATTCTGGCGGATGAAATCAACCGCTCGCCGGCCAAGGTGCAGGCCGCCCTGTTGGAAGCCATGCAGGAACGCCAGGTGACCATTGGTGACGAAACCTTTAAGCTGGAAGACCCGTTTTTGGTGTTGGCGACCCAAAACCCCATCGAACAGGAAGGGACCTATCCGCTGCCGGAAGCCCAGGTGGACCGCTTTATGCTTAAGCTCAGCGTCGGTTATCCGGGTCGGGAAGAAGAACTGGAAATTATCCGCCGTCAGACACGGGCGGAGAAAGTGACCGTGCAACCGGTGGTGGGCCCCGCGGAAATCATCGCCGCCCGTGAAGCGGTGAGCGAGATTTACATGGATGAGAAAATAGAAAAATATATTGTTGATATTGTCTTTGCCACCCGTGAACCCGGTGCAAACGGTCTGGATGATCTGAAAGGCCTGATCACCTTCGGGGCCAGCCCGCGCGCATCCATCGCACTGGCTTTGGCCGCCCGGGCCCATGCTTTTATCCGCCGTCGCGGCTTTGTTACCCCCGATGATGTCCGGGCAATCGGTATGGATGTGCTACGCCATCGTGTGGTGCTTTCCTACGAGGCCGAAGCGGAAAACATGACATCCGAGGATGTGGTGCGCAAAGTGCTTAACCGGGTGGAAGTGCCGTAACATGCTTTACCTCTATCTGTTTGCGGCGATTGTTCTGCTATTTTTATTGATCATGCTATTGTTCAGTTGGCGTAGCGCAACAAACCCGACCCAGTCTGCTTTATCTCAGGAAGAACGCACCCGGGAAATCCTGCGTCGTGTGCGACAGATTGATGTTTCCACCCGCGCCATAGTTAACGAGCTGTTTGCCGGTGAATATCATTCCGTGTTTAAGGGGCGGGGTATGGAATTTGCCGAAGTACGGGAATATCAACCGGGGGATGATGTGCGTACCATAGACTGGAACGTATCCGCCCGCACGGGTAAACCATTTGTGAAAATGTTTGAAGAAGAGCGTGAACTGACCGTGATGCTGCTGGTGGATGTCAGCTCCAGCGGGCGATTCGGCTCAACGGGACGCGCCAAAAGGGAAGTGGCCGCGGAGTTGTCCGCCGTTTTGGCCTTCTCCGCCATTCAAAACAACGACAAGGTGGGGTTGATCATCTTTTCCGATACCATCGAGAAATTCATCCCGCCGCGTAAAGGGAAAAAGCATGTGTTGCGCGTTATCCGTGAAGTGCTTTTTTATGAGCCTGGGGATGCCGGCACCGATCTCAATGTCCCCCTGGAATATTTAAGCCGGATTATCAAGCGCCGCAGCACGGTTTTCCTGATTTCCGATTTCATGGTCGAAAATTTTGAGCGATCCCTTCAGGTAGCCAACCGCAAGCATGATCTGATTGCCATCAATATCATCGATCCGCGTGAAGTAACTCTGCCCGACGCCGGACTGATTGAGCTGGAAGACGCCGAAAGCGGCGAAACGATGATACTGGACAGCGCCGATGCCACCATCCGCGGTGCCTTTTATAAAAGCATTCAGAATCGGCAAAAGCAATTACGCAGTCTGTTCCGTTCCCGCGGGGTGGACCATATCGAAGTTTTAACCGACCGTTCCTATGTGGAGCCCATAACGCGTTTCTTTAAAATGCGCGCCCGACGGATGGCCGGATAGACTTCATGGAATTTTCATTTTAAAAGATTATTATGCGCTCTTCGTAAAGAAGATGTTGCTTAAACGGAAAATATGAAAACAATTCAATTTCTGACGCTCATTGTTTTGTTTGTTGTTGCCGGACAGGCCACGGCCGATTCCTTGTTGGAAATACGCGCCGTTACAGATACCAATCGCATCACCATTGGTGATCGCATCCATTATACCGTGGCCGTGAGTCATGGTGGAAGTGTGCGTATCCGCCAGGTGGAAAATCTTGTGGATTTCAGCCCGTTTGAAGTGAAAGATTTTAAAAAAAACATGCCGGAAGCCAACAAAGACAGTTCCGTGACCGAGCGTTTTGAATACACTCTTACGATTTACGATACCGGACATTACAGCATACCGCCGTTTCCCATAATTTTTTATGCCGATAGCAGCGATAGCGGGCAAACCCTGTATAGTCAGGCTGTGCCGGTAACCGTGGTTTCCGTGCTCGCCGGGGCGGACAGCGTGGCTTTTGAAGATATACGCCCTCCGATAGACATCCCCATGGATTGGGCCTTTTGGGCCTGGATGGCTTTGGCATCCGCCCTGACTCTGTTGGCGGCATGGTTTATATACCGTGCCTGGAAACAAAAGCAGGAAACCGGTTATATCTTCCGGCCGCCCCCGCCGCCTCCGCCCGCGCATGAGGTGGCCCTGCAGGCGCTGGCCGAATTGTATCGCAGCGATTTACTGGATAAAGGGGAATATAAAGCCTTTTACAGCCGCTTAAGCGATATCCTGCGCACCTACCTCGAGGGACGCTACTTCATCCCGGCTCCCGAGTCGGTTACGGATGAAATTCTGCGCGACCTGCGGGCGCATCTTCACGAAAAAGAGATTGCGCGCATTGAAAAAATATTAAGGGTGGCGGATATGGTTAAGTTTGCCAAACACATACCGGATCGTGTCACCACGCAAAATATCATGCGCGACACGGAACAATTTGTCTTGGACACAAAACTGGTGTTTGAACCGGCGGAGCAGACGCCGGAAGAGAAAAATGCCATCGAAACAAGGGAGGATACACATTGATACATGTCGAGAATCTGACCCGTTATTACGGTGAAAAACGGGCCATTTCGGATATCACCTTCCATGTGAAGAAAGGTGAAGTGTTGGGCTTGCTGGGGCCAAACGCCGCCGGCAAAACCACCACCATGCGTATTTTAACCTGCTATATGCCGCCCACATCGGGTAAGGCGCTTATCGGCGGGTATGATATTTTTGAACAAAGTATGGACGTGCGGCGCATCACCGGTTATCTGCCGGAAAATCCGCCGCTTTATATGGATTTCAGCGTGTGGGATTATCTTGATTTTGTGGCGCGTATTAAAGGCGTGCCCGCGGACAAACGCACGCAGGATATTAAATCGGTTATCGATAAAACCAATATCGGCGATGTACAGCATCGTATCATCGCCAAATTATCCAAAGGTTATAAGCAACGGGTGGGACTGGCCCAGGCCCTGCTTAATAACCCGCAAATCGTTATCCTAGACGAACCCACCGTGGGACTGGATCCGAAACAGATCATCGAGATACGCGAGCTGATTCGCAATTTACGCGGCGACCATACGGTGATTCTTTCCTCGCATATTTTACCGGAGATCGAACAGACCTGTGAGCGTGTGGTGATCATCAATGAAGGCCGTGTAGTGGCCGAAGATACGCCGCGGAATCTTACCGCGCGGCTATCCGGAGGTGAACGCATTCAGTTGATGCTGAAAGGTGATGAAGCCGTCTGGCGTAAAGCGGTGGAAGACATATCATCCATAAGCGCCATGGATGTTAAAAACGACACGGAAGGCGTTTTGACCGTTCATGTGGAATCCAAAGAAGACCTGCGGTCGGAACTGGCCCGACGCGCGGTGCAAAACGGTTTGGACCTGCTGGAGCTTTCCCGGGAAACCTTTACGCTGGAAGATATCTTCCTGCATCTCACCACAAAAGAGGAGGCCGCCTGATGCAAGCGATAACAGCACTGTTTCGAAAAGAATTCAAATCCTATTTTTATTCACCGACGGCCTATGTAATCCTGGCCTTGTTTACCGCCTTAAGCGGTGTCTTTTTTTACCTGATCGTCAGCGGTTTTGTGGAAACCGCCTTTATGGATCAGATGCGCGCCGCGCAATACCGTATGGCGCCCCAAACCCTGAATGTGAATCTGATGGTTATCCGCCCGTATTTTTACAATCTGGCCCTGATAACCCTGTTTATTCTGCCCACCATTACCATGCGTCTGTATGCCGATGAAAAACGCATGGGAACGGTGGAACTGCTTTATACCGTGCCGATTACGCCCGGCCAAATCATAGCCGGTAAGTTTTTGGCCGGATTGGCGTTTTATATTGTTTTGCTGATCCCCACCATGTTGTTTCAATCGTTGCTCTTTTTATACGGCTCACCGGAGGCCTGGCCGGTTATCAGCGGCTATCTGGGGCTGATTCTGATGGGCGCCGCGTATATCAGCATGGGTTTGTTTATCTCCACCACAACGGAAAACCAGATGATCGCTGCCATCGGTGGTTTCGGTCTTTCCCTGTTGCTGTGGGTGGTTGGCTGGGGCGGTCAGTTTGCCGGACCGGTACTGGGAGAAATTCTTAAATACATCTCCATTATCAACCATTTTGAGGATTTTGCCCAGGGTGTGATTGATACCAGCCATGTGGCCTATTATGTGCTGTTTGTGAGTCTGGGAATTTATTTTTCCCTGAAAACGGTGGAATCGGTTAAATGGCGCGCATAGTGCAAAACAAGGAGAAAATCAGTCAATGAAACAGAAAATGAATTTTGTGGGTTTGGCCGGTCTTGTTTTGCCGGCCGCTGCGTTGATTGCCTATTCCATAGGCAAAATCTGGGACTGGTGGCATACGGTTTTACTGGTTGTCGGCCTGGCCCTGTTAGCATGGTTTGTGTTCGATTATTACAAAAATCGTGAAAAAGAGACCTCCGGACGGGCGGTGAAGCAGGGCGCCAATTTCGCCGTACAGGCGCTGATTGTTGTGGCCATCATCGCCATGCTGGCCTTTGTATCCACCCGTCGGCATTATCGTCTGGATTTAACCGAAGGGCAATTGTACAGTTTATCCGATCAGACGGAAAAAGTGTTGAACAATCTGGATCGGGATGTGGTGATCAAGGTGTTTGCCAAATCCGGCGAAGCCGAGGGGCTTTCCGATTTGCTGGATGAATACAGCTATCGTTCCGCCCGGTTGACCTATGAGGTGATCGATCCGGATGAACAGCCGCAGATTGCCAAACAATATGATGTCCGCCAATACGGAACATTGGTGGTGGAAGCCGGCGCCAAGCGCGAAACGGTTACCAAAATCAGCGAGGCTAACCTGACCAATGCCATCATCAAAGTAACTCGGGATCAGGATAAGTTGATTTATTTTCTCACCGGCCACGGTGAACGATCGCCGGAAGATAAAGGGCCGCAGGGACTGGAAAAGGCCGCTGCCGCAATAAAAAAGGAAAATCATTTGGTTCGCACCTTTAACCTGGTGCGCCGGCGTCAGGTGCCGGACAGCGCCACGGTCGTCGTCATGGCAGCCCCCACAAGCGCTTTGGCACCGGGTGAAGCGGATTCGTTGGCCGCCTGGGTGGATAAAGGCGGTAAATTGTTGATGTTGCTGGACCCCGATACACCGCAAGATGTACGTGACCTGGCCGAACGGTTTAAGTTGACCGTGGGGCATGACGTTGTGATCGACGCCTCGGGTTTCGGACAGTTATTTGGCGCCGGGCCGGGTATGCCGCTTGTACAAAGTTACGATAAATCCCATGCCATCACCAAAGGCTTTAATGTAATGACCTTTTTCCCGGTCACCGCATCTGTTACACCGGCAAAGGATAAAGATGGGTGGGCTGTCACCGCTTTGTGTAAAACCTCACCGCAAAGCTGGGCCGATGTGGATTTTGCCAGCGGCGAAGTAAGTTTTGATGAAGGGAAAGACCGTAAGGGCCCCATTACGGTGGCGGCGATCAGTGAAAAGAAAACCGGTAATAAAAAATCCATGGTTGCTGTATTTGGTGACGTGGATTTCGCGGCCAACGGTTATTTCGGTCAGCAGGGCAATGGCGATCTCTTTTTAAACACCGTCAATTATATGGCGGAAGAAGAAGACCAGATAGCCATCCGGCCCAAAAAAGTGGAAGACAGCCGACTGACCATGACACCGGCCGACGTAACCACATTGTTCTATCTTGTGGTGATCACCATTCCGTTGTTAATGGTAATTCTTGGCGTGGTGTTCTATATGAAGCGCAACCGCGATTAAGGAGAATCGGTCATGCGTAACACATTGATTTTACTGGTATTGGGATTGGCTCTGGGCGCCTATGTCTATTTTTATGAGTATAAAGGCGAGGAAAGCCGACAAAAAGAGAAGGAAGCCGCCGAAAAACTGATTCCCCTGGAGGCTGACAGCATCCAGGCCTTTGATGTGCTGAACGCCGGCAGCCGTTATCGCTTTGAAAAAGAAGGGGATAACTGGCGGATAAGCCAACCGGTGAAAACAGACGCGGAACAAAGTGTTGTGGAAAGCTATCTGCGTACGCTCACCGGGGCCAAAAAAGTACGCACGGTGCATGTGGCAGGGAAGGATTTGCCCAATTTCGGATTGAAAACGCCTCGTGCCCGTGTGCATGTACAGAGCAGGGCCGGCCGGAACGATTCGTTGTGGATAGGCGCGCCCACATCCTTTGGCGGCAATATTTTCGTCAGTAAAGGGGATACGGTGGTCTTTACCACCGGTCAGAACCTGTGGACACAGACGAATAAGCATCTGTTTGACTGGCGTGATAAACGCGTGGTGCATTTTGACAAGGAAAGTGTGAAACGCTTTACCCTGCGCAACCCGCGCGGTGATTTTGAATTTGAGAAAGAAAACGGTACGTGGCATGTGCGTAAACCGTTGGACACCAAGGCCGATGATGCCGCCGTCCGCGCCGTGTTGAATAAACTGGATTTCGGTCGGATTTTGGATGTGACGGCCGAATCCGCCTCTTCCTTAAAAGCGTATAAACTGGATCAACCCAACTGGCGCGTGGAACTGTTCACGGGAGAAAATCAGGCCCGCTCGGGGGTCTCTTTTTCGAAGCCGACAGGGAAAACGGTTTACGGCAAGGATGATGTGCGTCCCCATATTTTTAAGGTGGATACGCTGTTTACCGCGCCGTTAAATAAAGGGCTTTACGGCTACCGCGATAAAAAGCTGGCGGACTTTGGCACCGGAAACATCACGCGTATTATGCTGGAAAACGGCGGCGTTTCCATGGAATTTAAAAAGGACAGCGCTTCCCAATGGATACGCGTTGGCGATACCAATGCCGTTAAGTCTTTTAAAATCACCGGCTTGCTGAATGCCGTCCGCGGGTTAAAAGCCGCATCGTTTGTCAGTGAACAGGGTGGTAACCTGCGACGTTACGGGCTGGATAAGCCACGTGCTGTTTTGGAATTATGGGCCGGTGACGGCCTTGTGGCCCGTTACGCCTTCGGTAACCGGCGCGGAAAACAACGCTATGTGCATATTCCGTCCACCGGACAAATTGTAACCGTTAAAGAAAAAGACCTTGACGATATCCTGTTGACGCCGGATGACATGATGAAAAAGAAATAGGTGATAATGGAATTCCGCGACCCCTGGTATTTAGTATTATTGGCGATTGTGCCGCTGTTGGTCTATTATTGGCGCCGCCGGCGGTCTGTGATGCAGGCCCGGCTCATTTATTCCGATGTCCGCCTGTTGCGAAAAAGCGGTGTTAGCCCGCGCCAAAAAATGCTGGCCGCGCTGCCCGTGTTGCGCGGCCTTGCCGTGATCCTGCTGATTATCGCCCTGGCGCGGCCGCAAAAAAGCAACGCCGAGCGGGAAATCATAACGGAAGGCATCGACATTGTACTTGCCCTGGATGTTTCCAGCAGCATGCTGGCGGAGGATTTTAAGCCAAAGAACCGTTTACAGGCGGTGAAAGCCGTGGCCCGTCAATTTATTCAGGAACGTAAAAACGACCGCATCGGCATGGTGGTGTTTGCCGGTGAAAGTTTTACCCAATGTCCGCTGACAGTGGATTATGATGTGCTTCTGGCCTTGCTGGATCAGGTACAGGTGGCCGATCGTTCCTGGGATGGCACCGCCATAGGCATGGGACTGGTGAATGCCATCAACCGCCTGCGTGACAGCAAAGCCAAAAGCCGGGTAATAATCCTGCTTACGGACGGGGTGAACAACCAGGGCGAGGTGGATCCGCTTACCGCTTCGGAAATCGCCGTGCCCTACGGCATCCGTATTTATACCATTGGCGCCGGTACGCGCGGTACGGCGGATTATCCGGTGGATGATCCCATTTTCGGAAGAAGGTATGTGCCCATGGAAGTAAAGATCGACGAGGCAACCCTTCAAAAGATAGCCGAGAATACCGGTGGTCGATATTTCCGGGCCACGGATACCCAAAGCCTGAAACAGATATATGAGGAAATCGGACGTTTGGAAAAAACACGCATCGAGGTGAAGGAATACACCCGTTATGATGAGCGCTATATCTGGTGGGCCGTCGCGGCGTTCGCCCTGCTGGTGCTGGAATTTGTTCTGAATCAGACTTATTTGAGAAGGATACCATAATGGAAGCCTTACGATTTGCTCATCCGTTGTGGTTGCATGCCCTGTGGGCCGTTGCCCTATGGCTGATTTTGTTCGGCTATGCCGCGCGTCAGCGTCAAAAAGCGCTGGAACGCTTTGGCGAAAGCACCTTGCTGAATCGATTGATGACCGGTTTTATCGCCAGGCGGCGTCGAAATCGCTTTGTGTTGTGGTTAAGCGCCTATGTGATGCTGGTGTTGGCTTTATCCGGCCCTCAACTCGGTACCCGTCTCGAAGATGTGAAACAAAAGGGTAACGACATCATAGTGGCGCTTGATGTATCGTTAAGCATGCAGGCGGAAGACATCCGCCCCAATCGCCTGGATAAAGCCAAATATGAAATCAAAAAGCTTATCGACATGTTGCATGGCGATCGTATCGGGTTGGTGGCCTTTGCGGGCATTGCCCATGTTCAAATGCCGCTGACGCTGGATTACGCCGCGGCCCGTCTGTTCCTCGATATGATGGATACCCGTTTGATTCCACAGCCCGGTACAGCCATCGCCGAAGCGATCCGCACATCGGTGAAGGCGTTCAAAAGCGAAGATACCAAGCATAAGGTGCTGATATTGATCACCGATGGTGAAGAGCATGAGGACGACCCGGTGAAAGCCGCCGAAGAGGCCGCGCAACAAGGGGTGATCATTTATACCATCGGACTGGGTTCCGAACAGGGGGTGCCCATTCCCGTTTATGATGCCAGGGGACGCACCCTGGGATTCAAAAAAGATAAACAGGGCCATGTGGTGACCACCAGGCTGGACGCGGTGACCTTACAAAAAATCGCTCTGGCCGCGAACGGTAAATTCTTCCAGGCCGGTAACAGCGGTTCGGAATTGAAAGAGATTTACAGGGAAGTACAGGCGATGGATAAAAAAGAGTTAAGCTCCCGGCAATTTGCCCAATATGAAGACCGCTTTCAGATATTTTTATTACTGGCCCTGCTCTTTATACTGGCGGAAGCGGTGATACCGGAGCGGGATAAAAAGGCGGTGCGATCATGACGCTAAAAAAAATCTTATCCCCAAATTTTCTGTTATTTACATTTTTTATGCTGCTTTTAAGCGGGGTGCCGCTGTGCGCGCAAACCGACCGCTCCCGGGTGAACGAAGCCAATGAAGCCTATCATAAAGGTGATTATGAAAGCGCCCTGCGGGGTTATAACAGCGCTATTACCGAAGACCCTAATAATCCCTTGTTGCATTTTAACCAGGGCGACGCCCAATATAAACTTAAAAAATATGACGAGGCGTTGACCGCATTCGAGAAAGCCGCCGGCGCCGGGGATGCCTCCATAAGGGAAAAAGCCTATTTTAATATGGGCAATACCTATTTTGCGCAACAAAAGTATCAGGAGGCTCTGGATGCCTATAAAAAGGCATTGGATATCGACCCTTCGGACCGGGCGGCAAAAACCAATCTGGAGCTCACCCTGCGGGAAATGAAGAAGCAAAACAAACAACAACAGCAAAAAAACAACTCAAAGGATTCCAACAAGCAAAATAAAGACCAACAGAAGAATAAATCGGATCAAAATAAACAGGATCAACAAAAAAAGAACGATCAACAAAAGCAAAACAACCGGGATCAACAAAACAAAAAAGACGATAAACAGCAAAACGACCCAAAACAAAATCAATCTCAACAAAAAAACGATCAACGGGATAATACCCGGCAACGTTCCGGGCAAAAACCACTAAAGATTAGTAAAAAAGAGGCGGAACGTATTTTAAATGCCTTACGTTCGGAAGAGAAAGAAGCGCAAAAGAAAAAACCGCCCGTTAAAGTACCCGTGCGACGCAAAACCGATAAGGATTGGTAGAATATATGTGGAAAAAAGGAGTGCTGCTTGGTCTGATGTGGGTAGCTGTGTTGTCAGCCGCCGATATACGTCTTTCCGCTTATGTATCCGACAATTCAGTGCGCCTGGACCAACGCTTTGAATACACCGTTAAGCTCACCGGTTCCCGGGCCGGTTTGCCGGATGTGCAATTTCCCGATTTAAAGGATTTTTATGTGCTTTCCGGACCGAACCAGTCCACCAGTATGCAGTGGATAAACGGTGATATGACCGCCTCGAAAAGCTACTCGTTTATTTTAAAACCG
This sequence comes from Calditrichota bacterium, assembly GCA_003696775.1. GTDB lineage: Bacteria > Calditrichota > Calditrichia > Calditrichales > J004 > J004. Next base: position 3,043 of record RFFS01000140.1, on the reverse strand, counting down.
AGGAAAAAAGGCCGCCTGACCATTGGCCCGGCACAGGTGAAAGTAGATGGTACGATTCTAAAAAGCGATCCGTTGACGATTACGGTAAGCGACGCCGCGGCACCCTCCAAAAATAAAAACACAGAGGATGCTGCCGTGAGCGGTAAAAATGTCTTCCTGAAAGTCATCCCATCCAAAACCGAAGCCTATGTGGGTGAAATGATCCTGGTGAGTTATAAGCTCTATTTTAAAATCAATGTGGAAACGTACGAAGTGCAACATTTGCCGGCTTTTACCGGCTTTTGGACGGAAGATTTTGAATTGCCCCGCCAACCGGTTATCCAAAATGAAGTGGTGAACGGGCTCAATTACAACGTGGTTACTCTGAAAAAAACAGCCTTGTTTCCAACCCGTTCCGGCAAAATAAAACTGGAGCCGATGGAGATTACCGTCCAGGCGCTGATGCCCTCCCGTCGGCGACGCAGCCGCAGCATCTTTGACAGTTTCTTTGACGCGCCCGGAAGGCGTATTCAGGTGCCGGTGGCCAGCCGGTCGTTGCAATTCAATATCCTGCCTCTGCCTGATGAAGATAAACCCGCGGATTTTAACGGCGCCGTGGGACATTTCCGTATGAAGACAACCCTGGACAAAAAGACCGTGGCGGTTAATGACGCCGTCACGCTCAAAATTCAACTGGCCGGGCAGGGGAATATCAAATTACTCAATGTGCCGGAACCGGTTATTCCGCCGGATATTGAACGGTATGACCCCAAAATCCACCAGACCGTCAAACGTAAAAATAGTACGGTAAGCGGCGTTAAAACCGCGGAGTATATTCTCATACCACGCGTCCCGGGCGATTACACCATCGCCCCCGGGGCTTTTACTTTTTTTGATCCGGATAAGAAAGCGTATGTAACATTGAAAAATCCCTCCTATCGCATCACCGTGAGTGGAAAGGCCGGCAATGGCGCGCCCATTTCCACCGGCGGCATGGGCAAGCGCGAAGTTGCCCTGCTGGGCAGGGATATCCGCTATATCCGGGAAAACACACGTTTTCTGGACAAAAGCGCCTTGCATCGTTCCATGACTCAACTGGCCTGGGCTCATATCGGTGCTTTGGCTTTTTTTGCTCTTTTTCTATTTTATGATCAGCGTCGCGTCCGGCTTACCGCCGATACCGTTTCCAATCGTAAGCGTAACGCCGGCCGGGTGGCCGCCCGTTGGTTAAAAGACGCCCGCGCCCAACGGGAAGCGGATGCCGCCGCCTTTTACAAAGCCTTAAATGAAGCATTAACCGGCTTTATTCGTGATAAACTGAATATGGACCTTAGCGCCTTTAATGCCGATGATATTGAAAATTATCTTAAAAATAAAGCCGTGTCCGACACCACGGTGGACAAGGTGAAAACCGCTTTAAATGAAACCTTGTTGCGACAGTACGGTGGCACGGGGGATACCCGTGAAGACAGGGAGCGGCTGTTGAATGACATACGCGTGTTAATCAATCAACTGGAAAAAGAATTGTGAGAAAAACTATCTGGATTTTTCTGTTCGCCCTGATTCCTCTGTGGGCTCAAACAGCGGATAATCTGTTTGAACAGGCCAATCAGGCTTACCGCGATGGAAAGTTTGAACAGGCCCTTTCTCTATACAAACAAATAGAAGAGCAGGGCATGGTGAGCGGCGCGCTCTATTTTAACATGGGTAATGCCGCGTATCGCTTGCGAAAATACGGATTGGCACGGTTATATTACGAACGGGCCAAAAAATTGATGCCCAACGATGAAGACCTGAAATATAATATGGAATTGTTGACATTGCGGTTAACCGATCAGATAAAAGACCCGCCGCAACTGTTTCTGTTCCGTTGGTGGCACGGATTGACCGAATTGTTACCGGCCAAAGGGTGGGGAATGGCCTCGCTCACGCTTCTTATCGTTACGTTAACCGGATGGGCGTTCTTCTTTTATCGAAGAAACCGTGGTCGGTCGGTTCAGCTCCGCGTGGCCAGCTATCTGAGCTTTTTGTGGGTTTTTGTGATGATTATCTGGGTTACAAAAAGTTACCGTGAACAAACCGATCGCTATGCGGTTGTTTTGGTGCCCTCGGAAACCGTGCATGCCGAACCCTCTGAGACCACAACGGAATTATTCATTTTACACGAAGGCGCGAAAGTTAAAATCGAACAACAAAATAACAACTGGGCTCTGATACGTTTAAAGGACGGCAAGACAGGCTGGTTATCTTCCAAAAGTATCGAAGAGATTTAGACGCCGACCGACCATACAAAAAAAGGGGCGCGCCATCCCGCGCAACCCCGTTTTTGCATTATAGATGTTTATCCTAAAAATAAACTGGTAAAAGTTGCCGTAAACAGCATGGCCCCCGCGATGAAATGCAGGAATGAAACAGGCATCATCCAGGTTAATACACCGGGATGCCGGAATGCGAATCGTGAATGGGAAAGTGCGAACAGTATGCTTAACAGGGCAATGGTCAGAAGAACCAAAATCGCAAAAGGCGCCTGATTAATACTTAAATAGATGGTAACGGGTGTCAGAAACAGATAAATGGATAGCATCGGTTTTTTCCGCAACCGGCTTTTGAGCAGTTTGCTGTTCCTGATTTGCTCAAACCAGATTAAATTGAGCATGATAACGATCATGCCGCTGATGAATAATAAATTGAACTTCATTTTTGCCTCCCGATTAAATGGATTCTAATCCAATTCATTACGTTAACAAATTACGGAGTCAGGGTTGTTGGGTGTTGGTGTTTGTAATTTATCAACGATTCATTTTCTTGCTTGGAGAGTGTTTGACCGACTCTCTGTTTTTTTCTTTTTTAAAAGGTTCCGCGAAATTGATCCGTGTGATGTTTTTGACAGACACAGAGGCTAACTCCTTTTGCGGAACCTTTATTGTTATTCCTTACTTAATGAGTAACATCCGATGACTTTGCTGATAATCAGCCGTGATGATGCGGTAGATATAGACACCGGAGGGCATCTGCCGGCCCAGGGCGTTGCGACCGTCCCACTGTACCCTATACGTACCGGCGG
>RFFS01000139.1 GCA_003696775.1 Calditrichota bacterium | reverse complement strand
GCGTTAAATCCACGGGCAAAACCCGCACCCGGACAGCATGCCGGTTTTCCAGCTCCCGGGCTAGTTTTTCCATGGGTTCCCGGCGGCGGGCCGCTAAAACCAGATCAATGCCATCGGCGGCAAATCGACGGGCCAGTTCCACGCCAATTCCGGAACTGGCGCCTGTTATAAGAGCGGTTTGTTTCATGATGCTTCTCCTCATTAAAGATTTGATAAAGGTTCGTTGATTTGTACGGTCTGGCCATCGCTCAAATAGGCGGCACCGCGCACAACAACCGTAAAAACCGGCGCGGGTGGATAAACAGCCACACCGTGATCGGTGATGAACGCAGGGGTCACATCTATTTTTTTAACCGTTTTGGTGTTTTCATCCATAACAAAAAGCGTCCCCTGCTTATCTGTTAACCGTGTCATGGCGGAAGCAGGTACAAGCGCCAGCTTTTGTTTTTGAGAGGGATACAACGTAACACGGGTAACAAAACCGGGCAGCATTCGGCTGTTGGTATCTTCCAGGGTCAGTTCCATGCCGTATAAACCGCTGCCGGGCAGGGCGCTTCCCGCCAGACGGCTGACACGGGCCCGGAACACACGTCCGGCAAAGGCGTCGCTGGTTACATGCGCGGAATCACCAATTTGGCAACGCAGGATATCCTTGTCGGATAGGTTTACTCTGATCAAGGAGGGGACATCGGTATGTCCCAGGGTTAGCACGGGCACGCCGGGTCCGACCAGCTCACCGTTTTCTTTCCAACGTCTTAAAATCAGGCCGTCATACGGAGCGATGAGCACAGCTTTTTTATAATTGAATTGCACCGCCTCATAGCGGGCCCGGGCCGCCAAAAGCGCTGTATGGCTATCTTGTTTTTGCTGCAAAGTAGCGGCACTGTCGGCAAATAGCGCCTCCACCCTTCGAACATCCCGTTCGGCCTTTTCCAGCGCGGCGCGGGCCTGTTCCGCGTAAGCACGTAATTCATCTTCCTCAAGACGCGCCAATACCGTGCCCTTTTTCACACGCTGGCCTTCCTTAACATAAATGCGGGCAAGAGGGCCGCCGGTTTTAAAGGAAAGGGTGGCTTCATCCGGCGCGGCGACGATACCCGTCGCATGAATGGGACGTTGCAGCAAACGCGCTTCGATGCGCGCCACGGTAACCGGCGTTGCGCTGTGACGGGGCTGTGTACCGGCTTTAGTCTGGCAGGAAACCAATACAACCTGCATCAAAATGACCATTGCAATCAGGACAAACAGTTTTTTCATTTTACACTCTCCTTTCGGCTGTATCGATATAATAATTGTCCGGTGGCGGCATCCAGGCGTACCCGTGCAGCGGGAACGGCGATCTCCGCCATATTCAGGTTCAGACGGGCGGCAATCCATTGCCGCCGGCCTTCAAGATAGTCGATATAAGCGACCGCGCCGGTTTTAAATTGCCGGCGTAATATGCGGAAGGCTTTGTCCGCGCCGCGCCATTCCTTACTGGCGGCCAACAAAACGTGTTGGGCATGAATCAGACCACTGTATTCCTTTTCCACTTCCAGGGCGATATATCGTTCTAATTCCTGCTCACGGTATTTCAGTTGACGGGCCGCTAAAAGTGCCTCTTCCTTTTTGGCTTCATCCATTCCGCTGTTATAAAGATTCCATTGCAGGGATAGGGTGACCATCCAGTATTCATCTTTCATAGTGAATCGGTACTTTGTGCCCTCAAAACCATAATCCGCCACCAGGTTTATTTGAGGTAAAAAAGCGGCTTCGTGCACAGCGGCCTGCGCGGTAAAGGCTTTGCGCGCCTGACGTACCATACGAAATTCCTCGCGGTTTTTAAGCGCCTGACGGGTAAGCGTGCGCACATCGCCCACGGGTATCGTCACCGGATCGGGCCAGACAATTTGGATACTATCGCCGGGCTCCCGGTTAAGCAGCACATTGAGGTGCATGGCGGCGAGTTGCCTGTTATGGCGCGCCCTGGAAAGTTGCTGCCGCACCCGGGCTTCTTCCGCCCCGGCCTGATAGGTAACGCTGCTCAACGCCACGCCATTGGCCACGAGACTCTCTCCGGTTTTTACCGCCTGCCGGGCCACCTTTAAGGCTTCCCGGTAAATTTCCACCACCTGAACGCTTTGCAGATAATCGTAATAGGCCAGGCTCACATCGCGGATAAGCGTATTTTTAAAACTATTAAGCGCCGCCCGTTGCTGCATTTTTTGTGCCTGGCGGGCGTTGGCGGCATGCCACAACGCCGGCTGAAACAGCGGTTGAATCAAACGCAGCTTCGTGTCCTGTTCTTCCCGGCGCAAAAAGGGGATGTGCTCGTTTTCCAACACGGGGAAATTTTGTTCCGGCTGCCCAAGGGCGTCAAAAATAGAATTGAGACTGCCATACACCGGATTCAGCAAATCCCCTATCGGGAAATCCAACGTACGGCCGCCCCCGGCACGGGTATAGCGGGCATCCAGGGTAAGGGAAGGGCCATACATGGCGCGAACGATTTTAAGGGCGCGCCCGGCCCGTTCAAAGTCGGTTTGTTTTTGGCGCAAAGCGAGATTATTCTCCAGCGCGACCCGAATGTAGGATGGAAGCGGCGAGGTTGTCTGGCCCCGCCCCGCTCCGATACCCACTACCAGCAAGCAGACCAAGATAAATTGTCTCATATGCAATAACTCCACTTCTATTTATAATATGACCAACGGTCATTTTACGGGTAAAAAAAATTATCCGGCCAGACCGTTTCGGGTCATTTTAAAAGATGTATTGATGATATCCTCCAGAGTCACATCATTAAATTTTTCCAACTGGTTGACCTTCAGAGCCAAAACCTGAATCAAACCGGTGGTATGTCCCCACAGGGCCATGGCCACCTGCATGGGGTCCACGTCGGCCCGTATGGAACCGTCTTCGATACCCGTCTCAACCGCCCGGGCCACAACTTCCAGAGTGCGCATACCCTGGGTTTCGCAGGAATCCCAGCAAGGCAACTCCATGTCGGTATCCGGTTTTTTGGCTTCGTAATGAATCATCGCCTGAAAATAGTTGTGAAATTCCTGGGAAAATTTAAAATAAGCCTTACCGATATTTACGATTTTTTCCAAACCCGTCGTGACTTCACGTGCCGCGTCACGGAACATCTGTTCCAAAATTTTCATGCCACGCGCGTTGATGGCCAGGTAAAGGCCTTCCTTACTTTTAAAATAGAGATACAGGGTACCCTTGCTTAATTCGGCTTCCTCGGCCACCATATCCATGGTGGTATTCTCATATCCTTTTTCAAAAATCAGACGTTCCGCGGCATCAATGATGGCGTTGCGACGTTGCTGTTTTTCACGTTCCTTACGTTCGGCGATACCCATTGGCTTTTCCTATTAAATGACTGTTAGTCAGTTGTTGTGTTTAAATATATTTAATAGACCATGTTTTTGCAAATAATTTTAAGAAAATTTCCGCCATCGCCCGTCGTCATGCTTAAAACGCCCGTTGTCATTTGTGTAAAAACGCTTATTTCAATACATTTTCTGTTTGATTCATTTAACAAGACAGGAGTCGATGTGGAATTGCTTAAGGCTATGGCGCTGGGTCTGGTTCAGGGATTGGCGGAGTTTTTACCCATATCCAGTTCGGGGCATCTGGTTATTTTTTCCGAGATTTTGAATTTTCATGAAAAAGGGATCGCGTTTGAAGTGTTTCTGCATTTTGGCACACTGTTATCCATTTTAGTCGCCTTCCGTTATGAGCTGGCGCGCATGCTCAAGGCCCCCGTGGCGGTGTGGGTACATAAAAGCGATGATCCGGAATTAGAGGAATTTTTACGCTGGGATTTTTTTGTGATCATCGCCAGTATTCCGGCGGCGGTGGTCGGGCTATTATTCAAAGATCAGATCGAAGCCATTTTTGACAGCATGCTTTTTGTTTTATTTATGTTACTGATAACCGGCACCATCATGATCATCACACCTTATCTTAAAGACCGTGATACCCCCATAACCGGCCTGCGTTCCTTTATCATCGGTATCGCCCAGGCATTTGCGATTCTGCCCGGCATTTCACGTAGCGGCAGCACCATTTTCACGGCTTTGCTTATGGGCATCGAACGGGAAAAAGCGGCGCGTTTTTCCTTTATCATGTCCCTGCCCGCGGTATTCGGAGCTGCTTTGCTGAAGTTAAAAGACGTGTTGGAAGTCGGCGTCAGCAGCGCCCAGCTATTGAACTATATTGTCGGTACACTCGTGGCATTTGTCTCGGGGTACCTGGCCATTCTTTGGTTGATTGACCTGGTAAAGAAGGGCCGCCTGCAATGGTTTGGCGTGTATTGTTACGCCGTGGCCTTATTTGGATTGAGCTACCTCTATATATGGGGTTAAATCATGTCTTCGGGAAAGCATGAACAGTTTACATCACGATTCGGCTTGATTGCCGCCACATTGGGCATGGCCATCGGGGCGGGCAATATCTGGCGTTTTCCACGCCTGGCCGGCGAATACGGCGGCGCCTTTCTGATCCCCTGGCTGTTATTTTTATTCCTGTGGTCCATTCCCTTGCTGATGGTGGAATTTTCCATGGGTAAAACCCACCGTGTTGGCGTTCTGGCCGCCTTCAGGGCCTCCATGGGCGACCGGTTTACCTGGCTGGGATGGTTTGTGGCTTTTTGTACCGCCGCCATCATGTTTTACTACAGCGTGGTTAGCGGATGGGCGCTTAAATACGCGCTGTTGGCCATAACGGGACAGGTAACCAAACTGGCCGACTCCGATGCTTATTGGCACAATTTTACAACGGGCATGGAACCCCTGGCCTATCATCTGACGGCATTGGGCATGGCGGCCGTGGTGATCTATTACGGCGTCGTCAAAGGGATCGAACGATTCTCTAAAATCATCATCCCCTCTTTGTACATCCTGCTGATCCTTTCCGCTATCAAAGCGCTCTCTTTAACAGGATCGGAAACGGGGACGGCTTATCTATTCTCCTTTAAGCCCTCGCAACTGTTGAATTACAAAGTCTGGCTGGAAGGTTTATCGCAATCGGCCTGGTCCACCGGTGCCGGTTGGGGGCTTATACTTACCTACGCCATTTACGCGCGGGAAAAGGAAACCATTACAGAAAATGTTTTTATAACCGGACTCGGGAACAACCTGGCCTCCATGTTGGCGGCACTGGCCATCATTCCCACGGTATTTGCCTTAAGCGCAAGCGTTGTGGATGCCACACAGGCCTTGGGTGCCGGCAATCAGGGACTGGCCTTCATTGTCATTCCGCAACTTTTTGCCCGCATGCCCGCAGGGGCCATTTTTGCCGCGGTCTTTTTCTTCGCACTCTTTTTTGCCGCTTTATCCAGTCTGTTAGCCATGTTGGAGATGGTGGTGCGTATCTTTATGGATTTTGGCATCAGCCGTAAAAAGTCGGTGCTGTTAATTGTTGCCTTAACCGCCCTGGCCGGCGCGCCCTCCGCCTTAAGCATGGATGTGTTCAACAACCAGGATTGGGTGTGGGGCGTGGGGTTGTTGCTCAGCGGCTTCATCTTTACCCTGGCGGCCCTTAAAACCGGCGTGTCCCGTCTGCTGCCTCAATGGTTTCCGGGCCGGACCATCCGGCCCTGGTTGCGATTTTCTATCAAAGCATTATTTTACGTTTTGTTACCCGTAGAGTTTGCCGCCATGCTGGTCTGGTGGCTGTATCAATCCACAACCTGGGATACACACATCTGGAGTTTTAGCAATGTGTACAGTCTGGCCGGCACCTTTACCCAGTGGGCGGTTATTATCCTTTTGGGTGTGGTATTCAACCGGATGTTTAACCGGCGTTTATCCGACGGTGGAAAAACATGAGCGCGTTAACACCGGCCCAAATGCTGGCCGAAATTCGCAAGGGGGCCTGGCAACCGGTCTATCTGATCACAGGTAAGGAAAAATTTTTTCAGGATCAGATCATCCGCGCATTGGATAAAAAGTTATTTCCCGATCCCGGCGCCAAAAGCCTGAACCGCATTATACTGCAAGGGACGGAAGCGGGCTTGCCGGATATAGCCGGCGCGGCCATGAGCTACCCCATGTTATCCGACCATAAATTGGTACTGGTTAAGGATTTTCACAAAGTATCGGTTTCTGATATGGACGTGTTTTTGAAATATCTTGAAAATCCGCAACCGGCCACGGTGTTAGTATTAATCGCCGATGGCAAAGGCGCCGTTGTCTCATCCATCGCTTCCAAAGTGGTTAAGGTGGACTGTAAACCCATTACCGACTGGAAAATACAGGAATGGATTGTCGCCCGCATAAAGGAAAGGCAGCGCACCTTCAGCCCCGATGCCGTGGCCGCTTTCAGCGATTATGTGGGCACCGATTTACTGATGATCGAAAACGAACTGGATAAACTGATCAACTTCAAACCCGAGGGCGAAATCGGCCTGGATGATGTGTTGGCGGCCACGGGCATGTCGCGGGAATACAATGTATTTGCCCTGCAGGATGCCCTGGCGCAACGCAACCTGTCGGCAAGTCTCAAAATTGCCACGGAACTGCTTAATCACGGTGAAAACATCAACATGTTGTTGGTTATATTGTTTGGCTTTTTCCGGAAGCTTAGCTTATATGCCGCGCTCAAGGCGTCGGGCGGCACCCATTCCTTCACAAAGGAACTGGGTGTCAGGGAGTTTCAATTAAAAAAGATGAATGCCGCTTTGCGTACTTTTAACGCCCGTCAATTACAAACGGTATTACGCAATATCCAGGAAGCCGATTGGAAAAGCAAGAGCAGCGGAGAAAAACCGCGTACCTTAATGCAAACCTTATGCTATGGCATTTGTAAAGCTTAATGATTAAAATTAAAAAAATCGGGAACCACCGGGTTCCTTCCATGTTAAACGAAGCGTGAAAACAATGACATTTAAAGAAAAACCGGCAACAAGGCCCACGGGGACACAACCCAGCGACGAAGAATTGATCGCCCGGTTTCAACAGGGCGATGCCTACGCCTATGATTTGCTGGTGAAACGATATAAAGACCCGCTGATGAATTATATATACCGTTTCGTCGGCAGCCGCACCGATGCGGAAGACATTCTTCAGGAAACCTTCCTGCGTATGTACAAGAACAAACATTACTATCGGGAAATCGCCAAATTTTCCACATGGATCTATACCATTGCCGGCAATCTGGCCAAAACGGAATTGCGTAAACGCAAACGCCGCCACTTCTTTTCCATCAACAATTATATGTCCACGGACAAGGATTATGAACTGCCGGATAAAAACATTACTCCCGACAAATATGCCGACAGCACCATCACCGATGCCGAGATTCAAAAAGCCATCGAAAAGCTGTCACCCAAATTCCGTCAGGTTATTTTATTGCGTGATATACAGGGATTTTCCTATGAAGAAATTGCCAACATCGTCAATATCCCTCTGGGAACCGTAAAATCCCGCGTTAACCGCGCCCGGTTACGATTACAACAAGACCTAAAAAAGATAGTTCGAGATTAATTTTCAGGAGTCCGCCTATGCTCGATAGCGACAAAGCCAAAATGTTATTGAACGATTATATCGAGGATACGCTCGATCCGGCCACACGCAATGAACTGGAGGCCTTTCTCCAAACCGATGCCGAATGCCGGACATTTTTCCGGGAAGCCATGGACACACGCCGGCGTTTGCAAAGCCTTTCCGTAGTTACCCCTTCCGAACAATTTGACGAGGTTTTACGTCAACGTATTGTTGCTTATGTGCAGGAAGGCGAAAAAACATCCCATCCCAAACGGGGCGTTTCCGTCATGGTATCCGGCGGGGTTTTGCTGGCTGCCTTATACATGTTCTTTTTCACGGACATTGGCATGGCGCCCTCCCACGATGAGCATGTGATGCCTGCTTCCACCATCTCCACGGCGGTACCGGGCATGAAACCGGCCGTACAAAAGGCTACCACGCCGGATAAGGCTTCCATCCCGAAAGATAGCATGGAAACCAATATCCGCAAGGACGCCCAAAAAGGCATCGATCTGATCAGCGATCCGAAGTAGAGGCTGTTTTTGGTTTTCTGACGGATTATCCTTAATTTTTCCAACAAACGGGGATAATCTGATGCGCAACACTTTGATTATGGTGGTTTTGTTTTGCACCGCCGCTTTTATCAATCCGTCTTTTTTAAACAGTACAACACTTTTTGTACTCAAAATTATATTATTCGGCGGTTTTATTTATCTCCTATATAAGCAAGACAAGCCGGCCACGGCACCTTCTGTTACCGCGGTTAGCGAACCCGACCCCCCGGTGCCGCCCGTTGCTTCGCGCCCTGTTGAAAAAAAAGCGCTCAAATTACCGGCCCGCTTTTCCCGACTGCTGGCTTTAAAAGACGGCCTGCTGGCCGTCCATCTGAATCGTTTATTCGAGATCGGCTTTGCATTTTTACATCCCAACCACGGATATTTTTTATTGGAAGAAGAAGGACAGATTACCCTGTTGGCTTCGGAAACCGAAAACTTACCCATAACCCCGCGTCACACCGATTTTAAAGCCATTTTTACACTTATTCACAACGCCCCTCAAAACATATTGATTGAAAATCAACTCAAGGATGATGTCCACCTCAACCGCTTATACGAGGATATACCTTACAGCCCCGGCTCCCTGTATATTCAGCACATAGCCATTCATCCCCAAACATCTCTTTATTGGATATTCGACGCCAAAAGCAATGGCTTTTTCAACGCCCAGGACCTCGATGTGCTCATCCGTTTGGAAAGTTTATTGCGCGAGGCGATTGATGACTTTCTCTTTCGTTTGGAAACGGAAATCCGCCAGGTTAAGGAAAAACGTGAAAAGGCATTATACATCGCCCTGCTCAATGCGGCCGATCCAGACGAAGCATTGGACGCGTTTGTGGAACAGTTGGCGGCCACATTTGAAGCCCACAAATTAACAATTTGTCTTAAAGACCGTGATGAGAAATTTCCGCCCACCGCTCACATTTATAAAAGCGTGGCCATGGAAGAAGCCGGCCGTAACGGACAAAAATTCCCGCTGGAGGAGGGTCTGGCCGGCCGAATTTTGCTCAACGACCGGGTTTACCTGTTGGAAGACATTGAAAACGGTGATATGTTCATCCCGCGTTTCAGCAAGGATGAAAAAACCAATTACGATTTACATGCGTTTCTTGGCGCGCCTATCCATCTGAATGATGAGGTTTGGGGAGCGGTGATTTTGGAACATAAAAAGGCGGGACAATACGGCAATAAAGACTCCAGAATGCTGCGGGAAATGACACATATTTTTGAATACGCCCTGGAACGTATCGCCCAATGGGCGCCGAAAAAAAAAGAAGCGGATGGTTAAATCCGCTTCATGGTAAAATATCGTCCTTGATATTTATTCCCTTATATATTACCCAGATAGCTGCAATGATGACCTGAATAATTAAAAAAACTTCCATAACGTTAATGCTTTAAATAGATACTTTTTAAGGTCGTCCAACGGTCAATATAGTGCCGTAAATTTTTAATTTTCACCGGTTCGCCCACGACTTCCAGTTTATTATGATCCGAGGACTGGGCGTAATGAAGAATCTTCTCATTCCGTCCGATAAATATTACGGGAATATCCCGTGTTGCCGGATCATTTTTGAGGCGGTTTAAGGTATCAATTCCCGCGGCATCGGTAAAACCTTCGTTAATAATGATCACCGCCGGTTTTTGTTGATTCACGCGCTTAAATAAGTCAGTATTTTTTTCTATCGTAACAACCTTATAACTGTAATCAGATAAAATCGCTTGCATGGAACGGGCTCTGCCGTTGTCGTGTTCACAAATAAAAATACGCATGAGGGACTCCTAATTGATATTGTTTTCCATTATGACCCGCGCCTGAATGGCGGATGAAATAATATCGGGTAACTCATCCATGAGCTCGTTAATGCTATTCTTACTGATGGTAAGAATGTCTTTATCCGAAAACGCAACCCGAATTTGATAATACGTGCGACCTTCCTGGTCATTGGTCGTACTGATCTGTAAATCACCCGACAGTATGTTTTCCAATTCAAAATCCCTTTTGTTGTATTTGCTTTTATTATTAACAACCGACGTGCCAAAACCTTAAGGCATTGATATTAAAGGATTTATAACAAAAACGGATGTAAACCCTTAAAAATCAGACAATTACATTGCTATTTGCATAGAAAATTGTATTTTTTGCAATATATCAACGGGATAGGGTTGCAATTTGTGCAACCGGTATCAGCTTTTATCGAGACGGGCGGTGAGGGTGCGGTAATTGATATTCAGAAATTTGCAGGCTTCTTTTTTATTGCGGTTTACATGTTCATAAACGGCATGGATATACATCCGGGTCATTTCTTCCAGTGTGTATCCATGTTCCAACGCGTGGCGCAGCAGACTGTTTTCTCGTTCCTCAATATCCGAGGGGATGTCCTTTAATGTAAGATGTTCACTGTTTATCACCAGCATGCGTGTTAACGTGTTTTCCAGTTCGCGAATGTTGCCTTTCCAGTCCACACGGGACAAATAAGCGATAACGGCAGGATCGATTTTCGGTATTTTTTTCAGATTATAATTTTCAGCATAGCGTTCCACAAAAAAGTTGATCAGAGCGGGAATATCATCCGGCCGTTCGCGCAGGGGCGGAATGTGTATGGGAATCACATTCAGGCGATAATAGAGGTCTTCACGGAACAGTTTTTGTTCAATAGCTTCCGTAAGTACGCGATTGGTGGCGGCAATCAGTCGGAAGTTGGCCCGGATTTCCGTTTGGCCGCCCAGACGATAAAAGGTTTTTTCCTGCAATACGCGTAACAATTTAGCCTGGGTTTGTATGGGCAATTCACCGATTTCATCAAGAAACAGGGTGCCGTTCTCCGCCAGTTCAAAAAGACCGTGTTTAAGATCGGTGGCACCGGTAAAAGCACCTTTTTCATGTCCGAAGAGTTCGTTTTCCAACAAATTTTCCGGCAACGTGGCGGCATTCAGCGTGATAAAGGGGGCTTGCGCGGGCATACTCCGTTGGTGGATATGCCGGGCCAGCACTTCCTTGCCCACGCCGGATTCACCAGTGATTAATACCGGTTCCCGCGTGGCACGTGTTTTTTCTATCAGGCGCAAAATGTTTTGCATTTGCTTGCTGACCGCAATGATATTCTCAAATTGCAGGCTGGCATCCAGCTTATGGCGCAATTCTTTATTTTCACGCTCCAGTTTTTGCATACGCAGGGCGCCGCGTACCAGCAGGGGCAATTCTTCTTCAATATTTTCACCTTTAAAAAAATACGAATAGGCGCCGCGACGTTGCGCTTCCAGCGCATGCTGGTGATCCTGTGACGAGGTGATCACAATAACTTTAACGTCATTGGTTGAGGAAACGATCTGATTAAGCAGTTGCAAACCCTGATCGATGTGGGGCAGCCCCAGGTCCTGAATGACCAGATCGGGTATAAATTGCTCCATCCGTAAACAGGCGTCTTCCGTATTGGCGGCAAATGCGTAGCTGTATTCGGCGCCCAGCCACTTTTTATACTTCTGTTGCCAGATGGCATTATCTTCTATTATTAGTATTTTATTTTTCATCACACCTTTCGGAAGATTCCACGGGCAGATACAAAACCACATCCGTATATTGCCCTTTTATGGAGGTGATGTCCACAAAACCACCATGGGCATTGATGATCTTATCCACAATGGCCAGACCGAAACCGGAGCGACCCAGGTATTTGTCCGTAGTGAAAAACGGTTTTTTAACATAGGGTAAAAAATCGGGAATGATCCCTTTGCCATAATCCCGAATGGTAATTTTAAGCCAATGCATCGGATGAAACGGAGAATCTGACGGGATATAATCCGTTGTTATTTCGATTTTAAGCGTTTTTTCGGCAACCGCGTTTACGGCATTATCCAGTATCTCTTTGAGTGCCTCGGCCAGCAGGTCAATATCACCGGTCAACGGGAATTGCTTGTGATCGATTCTGAAATGAATAACGGATGGATCATCCAGTGCCATTTGCGCCGTGTCTTTTATGAACACTTCCAGCGGCACAGTGGCGTTGAACAGTTCGAGATCACGCACATAACGTAACACTTTTTTATTGACGGATGCCTGATATTGCAAACGCAAAGACGCCGCCTCGCTTTTTTTATCTGGAAAAAGTTCCATTATGGCATGCACATCATGAAGCAACTGGGAAATCAGATCGGCATAACGGTATTGCGTGCGCCGATCGCCTTCCTGCATGTGGCGTCGGATGCTTTTACTGATGGTTTTCCATACGGAAAGGATTTCCAGAACCGATTCATCCGGCACGGAAGAGAAAGCCAGGATATAAAAAAGGGAAGCGCTTGTATCATCGGTGGAAAGGTAACAAAAGCCGCCGGGCCCATCATAGCCTGCTTCCCGGGCCGTGAGCGGGGTATATTCCTTTATAAATTGTACGCTGTTATAATCCGGATGCGTCGATTGCAACATGCGCAACGCTTCGGGCTGGTGGCTATGCTCCAACAGATGTAAGGTTTTGATATTTCCCTGTGTTGTGAGGTATTCAAAAACCTGCATGGCCAAAATCTCTTCCGAGACGGCGCCGCTGCAATACTCGATAAACGCGCGCAGTGTCATTATTCCGTGTCCTTTTTTGCGGTTTCCCATAACCGATTCAGTGTATCCAGGTCTGTATTATGTAATCGTTCGGTATTATAGTCCAGAGCCTTTTCCATGTGATTAAAACGCTTTAAAAATTTTAGATTGGCTTTTTGCAGCAACTCTTCGGCATTCCAGCCTTTCTTACGGGTGTAGTTGACAAGGGTAAACATCAAATCGCCCAATTCTTCGGCCTCGGCCTGCTCTGTTTCTTGTTCCCGGGCCTGGTGTACTTCCTGCCATTCTTCGTCCAGTTTTTCCCACACCGATCGGGCATCCGACCAGTCAAAACCAATGGCGGCCGCTTTTTCCTGTAACCGTTGGGCGCGTAACAGGGCAGGCAGGGCAAGCGGCACGCCTTCCAGCAATGAACGTCGCTCTTCCGAGGCGTGTTTGTGTTTTTCCCAGTTTTCCTGTACCTGATGGGCGGTAATGCCGCGCTCCTTTTCAAACACATGAGGGTGGCGTTCCACCATCTTACGGCTGATGGCTGCCACCACATCTTCAAAGGTAAAATGCGCATTCTCTTCGGCAATGGCGCTATGAAAAACAACTTGCAGCAATATATCGCCCAGTTCTTTTTTCAGCTCATTCATATCATTGGCATCAATCGCTTCGATGGTTTCGTAGCACTCTTCCAACAGATAGCGTTTAAGGCTTTGATGCGTTTGCCTGGCGTCCCAGGGGCATTCCCGGCGCAGGCGGCGCATGATTTCCAGTAATTGTTGCATAGATGAACCAGGTCGATTGTATTTTTTACAACTTACGGTATTTATCCTTTGTGCGCAAAGGTTATAAACGGATACATCGAAGCTGATGGAGGCAAACAACCGGCTTGATGGATTTAACCCGTTTGAGCGGAAAAGTTTTATTGAATAGAACAACCCACACCTGTAACTTTGCCGTTTATCAGTATGAATTGGGAGCTGTATGAAATCCATAGCCATTCTTACCAGCGGCGGCGACGCACCGGGCATGAACGCCGCCATACGATCCATAACACGCACGGCCTTAGCTAACAATATTCAGGTATTTGGTATCGAACGCGGATTTTCCGGACTGGTTTATGAAGAATACCGGGAGCTGCACCGCCCCTCGGTTTCCAATATCATCCAACGCGGCGGTACCATATTAAAATCTTCCCGTTGTGATGAGTGGCGCACACCTCAGGGCCGGCAAAAGGGCGCGCGTTTTTTGGAAAAACTCGGTGTTTCCGGCTTAATCGGTATCGGCGGCGACGGGACGTTTAAAGGATTGTATCATTTTTCGCAAGAATACGACATACCGGTGATTGGCATACCGGGCACCATCGATAATGATATTTACGGCACGGACATGACCATAGGGTATGATACGGCTGTCAACATCGGAGTGGATGCCATCGATAAAATCCGTGATACGGCCGATTCACACGAACGTCTGTTTGTGATTGAAGTCATGGGGCGTAATTCCGGTTTCATCGCCCTGAATGTGGGGATCGGCGGCGGCGCCGAAGAGATTATCATTCCCGAACAGGAAATCAATGTGGAAGATATCGCCGAACGACTGTTTCAGGGACGTAAAAAGGGTAAAACCAGCAGTATCATTGTCGTGGCCGAGGGGGATGAGGAGGGGAAATCCTATACCATCGCCAATAAAATTAAGCGCATAAGCGGCATGGAATACCGCGTAGTGATCCTCGGACATATCCAACGTGGCGGCTCACCCTCGGCGTTCGATCGTTATTTGGGCAGTTTTCTGGGCAGTGAGGCGGTTTTCGGTCTGATTAATGGTCATTCCCACGAAATGGTGGGGCTGGTAAACAATCAAATTAAGTTTTCTAAGTTTTCTGAGGTCTGGAATAAAAAGAAAACCATCGACCAACGACTGTTACGCCTTAATTACTATCTCTCTTAGGCCCATCATCCGGTTTAAATGTTAAGCTGAAAGCGCCGCGTACATCACCTAATTCAAATCCCCGCGCCGCGTCTTCCGGATAAAGTGTGTTCAGGGATTGCAGGACATCGGGCGATACATTTTTTCCATGACAGGTCAGGCACAGTTTCAGAGTTTTTTGAGCCTTCATATAGCGGAATTCTTCCGTGCCATCCGCAAGACGGATCATCTCATGATATTCCAGGGTGTCCGCGTCCGCGCCTTTTTCCCTAAGCGCCAAGAATTTTTGTAAAACTTTGGTTTCCCAGGCATCGGGAACAGCGGTGTCCTTATTCCGTGCCCTATGGCTGACCCGTTTTACGATCCAACCGGAGCGTTCACTAAGTTCCCGGGCGATACGCGGCGCCGCTTCCCGGCATACCCGAATGGCTCCCGTTGGCCCATCTTTCTTTAAATGCTCAACCAACATCGGTTTCAGGGTACCTGCAAACTGCTTAACCAGGCCGCGCGCCTCATTTACCTGTGCCCGGGTATCCGGATGATGGGCAGGGGTATTTTGACAGGACAGTAAAAACAAAAGCAAAACAATGCTTTTGCCCGTTTTATACATGATGCCTCCAATTTTAATTTTTAGCTTTTAGTTGATTCACTTCCGTGGAGGTTACAGGTTTACCCATTTATTCTACACGGGTGTTGATCCCGGCAATCGATTCGATATCGGCCTGAAGGCTGTCGCCGGGTTGCAGCGGCCCCACGCCCGCCGGTGTTCCGGTTAAAATGATATCTCCGGATTGCAGGGTAAAAAAGCGACTGATATAATGAATCAGGTAGGGTATGGTATATATCATTTGTCCGGTATGGCCCTGTTGACGCACATGACCGTTGACCTTTAATGTGAGGTTTAAATCATGGGGATCGGGAACAAAAGACTTATCAATAAAACGCGGGGTAATCGGGCAGGCGCCGTCAAAACCTTTGGCCACCGCCCACGGCAGGCCTTTTTTCTTGGCAACGGATTGCACATCCCTAAGTGTTAAATCCAATGCCATGCCGTATCCGGCCACATGAGACATAGCCGCCGACTCGGACACTGCGCCACCACCCTTCCCAATTAACACAGCCAGTTCCAACTCATGATGCACGGCGCCCTGATCATGGGGAATACGTAAGGGAGCGCTTATGTCGCACAAACTGGTGGCGGGTTTGATGAACAAAACAGGTTCACCTGTCGGCCGCGCCTTCATTTCACGAATATGCGCGTCGTAATTACGGCCCACCCCGATAATTTTGGGCACAGAAAAAGATTTGTTATCAATATGTATCTTCATGTCGTCTCCAGAATACGGAAATATTTGATAGCCCCGCGTGTCAGCTTAAGCGCCCGGATCACCTCGAGAGTGGACATAACCATTTTCTCCGGCGCATTATCGATAAAAATATGCACATAGCCGATGGTATCACCGCGTACCTTGCCTACCTCCGCATGCACCGAGGTGATGTTGATATCATGACCACCCAGAACATTGGTGATTTCACCCATCACTCCCGGACGATCGACGCATGGTATGCGTATATAATAGGATGTGACCACTTCGTCAATGGGTAAAACCGGCTTTTCGTTCCAGTTAAAATAAAAACGCTGCCTTTTGGGATTATTAAAAATACGGTTGCTGACATCCACCAAATCGCGCAAAATCAGACTGCTGGTGGGTTCCACGCCGACACCGCGCCCGTAAACCATGTATTCCCCCAATAAGTCGGTTTTAATGTAACAGGCGTTATAGTGGCCATGCACCGATGTGATGGGATGGTTTTGCGGCACCAATGTGGGATGGACTCGAATTTCAAAACCTTTATCATGGTCGCGCATAATGGCCAGCAATTTGATGGCATAGCCAAAACGGCGCGCCCAACGCATATCCGAACGGGTGACACGGGCAATGCCTTCGGAATGGATATCAAGATAGTTGATATCGATGCCAAAAGCCGTGGCGGCGAGAATCGAGACCTTCATGGCGGAGTCCGCGCCTTCGTAATCCACCACGGCGACGGATTCACCCATGTCCGGTATTTCGCGGGATTTCAATACCTCTTTCATGCTCACATCACGGGTGTACATTTCATCCAGAATATAATTGGAAACACCGCTGACCACGCCGTAGAGTTCATGAATACGGTTCGCGACCAGGTCCCGCTGTACAATGGCCGCAACTGGCAAACCACCGCCAAAGGAAGGTTCGGTCAGAAAATGGATGGCGTGCTCGTTGGCATAATCGGAAATGGCGTGCATTTTAGAAGCCAGCAAGGCGCGGTTCGCGGAAATGATATGTGTTTTACCGCGTATCATCTGTTTGACAATGGAAAAAGTCGGTTCAATACCGCCGATGCAATCTATGGCAATGGGAATGGAAAGGTCGTCGGCAATATCGGCGGGTTGGTAAGTAAACAACTCCGGTGCTGTTTGGCGAGGTCGGGTAATGTTTTTATGTTTCACAAGAATGCGGGCTAACTCCAGTTTTATGCCGGTTTGCACCCGGATATGTTCTTTTTTTTGCAGAAATATTTTATGAAAGCCCTGTCCCAGTTTACCGTAGCCCAGTAATGCGAAACGGATAACCCTTTCCCGTGGCATATATTCTCCTAATTTTTCAATCTAACCAACACTCGCTCAACACCTTATATACATTGTTGGGCGGTCGCTCATTTTATTCATCTTTATTTTTCCATTAACCATGCAAAAACATTTTTGTGGATTATCCCATATCTGTTTTGAGTAAAAGCGTCATTTGATAATAAGAATTTAGGATAATTATCTTTTATTGCTTCTAATGGAGCAAATTCTCTTTCCGCGGATTCGTCATTTGATATTTCCCAGGAAACCTGATAATATTCAATTTCTTCATTCTTATTTTTACATTAAAATCCACCTCTTTATTACGTAATCATCTGCCATTTCGTATTTTTTATTTTGTATTTTCTATTTTTAACTTTCAGGCGCCGCGGTGGATACAATAATTTTATACACGCCGTTTTTTCGCAGAGCATCCATCACTTCAATCACCCGGCCGTGTTCGGCATGGGTGTCGGCTTTTAGCACAATGCTTTTATCTTTTCGGAATGCATTCAGTTTTTTGATCTCTTCCATCATGGTATTCAAGGTAATCAACTGATCATTTAAAAACAGGTTTTTATCCTTATCAATATAGAGCACCACTTTTTGAGTGGAGAATGCCCTGGAACTTTCCGCTTCCGGCAGTTTCAAGTCAATGCCCGGCTGTTCGATAAAGGTTGAGCTGACGGCAAAAAAGATTATCAGGATAAACAAAACATCGATCAGGGATGTCAGGTTAAGCGTCAGTTTTTTGGGTTCTTTTTGTGTCAGTTGCATGATGGATTCTCCTCGTTATCGGACGGAGAGCCGGAATGGTTTTCCAGACGTGATAATTTCAGGATCAAATTGTTGGCATATTTTTCAATATCCAGTATAAGACTTTCCGCCTTACCCGAAAAGTAATTATAGGCCACTAGCACCGGAATACCGATAAACAGACCGGTAACGGTGGTCAGCAGCGCCTGGGCGATACCGCCGGAAAGCGCCGCGGTTTGCCCGATGCCCTTATCGCTGATAACGGCGAATACATCCACCATGCCCAGCACGGTACCCAACAAGCCCATCAGGGGAGCAATGGCGGCAATGGTTTCCAAAATGCCCAGTCCTTTTTGCAGGGTGCGTATATCCTGTCGCCCCTGTTCCTGCAACACTTCGCGCAGTTCTTCTCTCGGCAGCCGGGTGTTTTGCAGGGTTGTGGTCACCAGGGCGGGCAGGGGCCCCTCGTGACGTTCGCATATGGCGCGGGCCATTTCCAGGTCTTTGGCGCTGTTTAGATTTTCCACCACGGATATGATTTCGGGTATCAGCACTTTTTTGCGGCGCAGCGACACAGCGCGTTCAATGATATAGACCAAGGCGATGATCGAAGAAAGCAGAAGGGGGTACATCATTATTCCCCCGCGTTGGAAAAATTCCGGCATAACTTATCTCCTTTTAAAAAGTTTTTTCAAATCGGGATAGATCAATGTGGCGGTGATACCCAGTTTATCATCGGGGAAATCATCCGGCAGGGGCAAAAAGGGGAAAATATTGCGTATGGATTCCTCGCTTGAGGTGCGCAATGATTCATGGCCCTTATGCCCCAGTATTTTCAGTGTAAGCAACCGCCCCTGGCGATCGATCTCAAAATAGATTTTCGTACGTCCGTGTATCAGGCCCAGCCGGGAATAGGCGGAAGGGGGAAACCAGACACTCATGTGTTTTCGCTTAAGTTTATTGATGTAGGGCGCCCAGTTCCACTTATAGGTACTGAGACTTAATGCGCCCACTTCTTCCACGGAAAACTTTTTTTGTTGCATTTGTTGGCCCGGACGGCTGGTGGCCGCGGTGGCGTTGGAACGGCTGTTTTGCCGGGCGGCGCGTCTCTCCGATGCCCGGTTGGCGGCAGAAGCATCGGTCGGGCGGGCGGCTTTATTGGTCAGGGCGTTACGGTTAAAGGGCCGAGAGGGCTTAAACTTAAATGGCTGAAAAGGCCGGGCGGCTTTTTGAGGGGGGTTGTTTTCCGGTAACGGTGTGTTGCCGCTGCTGAGGGGCGCCGGCCCGCGCTCGGTTGTTTTTCGGGGGTTTCGGGCCGTGGCATCTCGATCGCTTAGCAAATCAGCCTTTCGGGGTTTGATATTGTTGGCGTTTTGATTCTCCACAATAGTACGCGGCCGGGGTTTGTTTTCCGGGAAACGTACAACGATTTCCCGCTCCCCGGGCGATTTTTTTTCCGCATGCACCAGGTTCAGCAGCCAGCTTTGTTGCAGAATCACAAATAACGCGATGTGAAACAGCAATGAAAGTATAAACGCGATGGTCAGTATTTTTGTGCGGCGCTTCATGAAGTTCCGTGTTAAGGCGTTGGATGATGGCTGTAAAATTAACGGGCTGACCTGTTATAAGCAATCGGACAAAAAAGTTTCCGGAAAATCACAAAACAAGGCAAAGCCGTGGGTCGCGGGTTTACCGCCCAGGACGGCTAAATCTTCGCAGGCCGCTCCAATACATCTTTTTGCGGATCGGCAACGCCGGCCGGGGACGTTCATCCACGGGAAACCAGACCGAACCGTTAGCGCCCCTTAAAACATGCAGGGGCACGGCGGGCGTATCGCCCTGGGCCACCATCACACGCCTGGTCCCCGCCTTGTTCACAACCACATCCATGATCAGCACGGTATGACCGTGTCGCGTGCTCTTTTTTACAATAAAATCACCGGGCCGGACATTTTGTCTGTCAACGGGACGATAGGCGAAATAAAAAGTCTGGGTGCCGCTGAGGGCGTACAGGGTGTTAAGGTAGGCGTCTAAATCATCATTATCCGGTGCCGGTCCCGTTTCGGACAATTCATAATGATCCCTTTTAAAGACAGGCCGGCGGCCCTGTCGCCAATCGGACCAGCTTAGAAAAACGCCGCCCGGCATGGGCCAGCGCAGTTGTTCCGTCTTGTTATTTTCCACAAGCCATTGGCTGTACAGACGCATCAGGATATCCATGCATTGTTCCAGGCGCCGCCCGCGGATATCCATATCCACAATCGCGGCCAGGGTACTGTCTTCGGCGGATTTACGGATGCGGTTGTTAAAATCACACAAGGGGCTGCCCGGCGGCAACAAAGGACGTTGACGCAGCCAGGCGCCGAAAGTCGTGTCGGCGAGCGTTAAACGCTTAAATCCTTCGGGTGGCGGAAATCGTTCGATGATGGTTTGCGCCGGAAGAACGGCGATGAAAAGGATTTGAAGAAGAAAGAGCGCTTTCAAATTTCGAACAAGGCGTTAATATTCGGCGCCAGCAAGGCCAGGGCTTCCCGCGCCAGCGGTTCATCAAGCGGCAGTGAAACGATAAAGGATTTCCCGATTTTGCCAACGGCGATACGTTGGGTAACAAATCCGTCATAAACGATTTGCGCCCGGTTAAGCAGGGATTGTTCAACGCCTTCCAGGCGGAAGTCGAAAAACGGTTCCAGGGTATTGATGGTGATATCCTTGCGCCCCACTCCGTTACCGCCCAGTGTAATAATCAGTTCCACATCCTGTTCCAGCCAGGCCTGCACTTTTTCCGCCAGTTTATCGGGGTCGTTGGCGATGACGCTGTAATGATTGACGGTGAAACCGTGGGAACGGAAACCTTCCTGCAGCAGGCGTCCGGCGTTATCATCCCCCAGTCCGGCGAGAATGCGCTCGGAAATGACCAAAACACCCACCATGACATGGGTGGTGATTTTAATGTCGGTATCCCTGTTTTCCGGAAAAAGGATCCGGCTCTCCTGTATGGCGACGCCTTTGAATTCGCGGCAAAAATCGACGATGGTCAACGCCGCCACATTCACGGCGGTCAACGCTTCCATGGCCAGACTTTGACGGGTTACGGCCTTCACGGCGGCTTCGATGAGAACGCGGCCATCCAGCACATTGAAATCGATTTCCACGTAGTTGAGTTCGCCTTTGGGATGCAACGGGATCAGATCGTGAGTGTTTTTGGCGGCCTGTATGGCGGCGATTTTGGCGGTGACGCGCACATCATCTTTTAACTGCCCTTCCCGGAAAACGGCATAACGCGCTTCCTCCGGTATAAAAACCCGCGCGACCGCTCTGGCCTGATGCAGGGAAGACGGTTTGGCGGAAACATCTTCCATGTGCAGGCGCCCATTGGCCCATTCCGGTTTTAAGGGATTATTCATATCTTTCCTCAATGCTAAACGAATCCGCATCTTTCCATGCGGGGAATTTTGTCCGGTAGCGTTCCATTTCCGCCCGGTTAAGCGTGGCGTTTATCACGCCTTCCGAATTGTCATGCGGCCCGGCGACAGCGCGTCCCAATGGATCATACACCGCGGACATGCCCGTATAATTGATATCCAGCCCGTCCCGACCCACGCGGTTAACACCGGCCACATAGGTTTGATTTTCCACGGCGCGGGCCTGTAACAACAGATTCCAGTGCGAAACACGCCGCTCCGGCCAATTAGCGATGTAAATCAACAGGTCCGCTTCCAGGTTCCGCACCCGGCTCCATACCGGAAAGCGCAGGTCATAACAAATAAACGGTGCGATTTTCCAGCCCTTAACCGTTACGATCCGTTTTTTTGTACCCGGAACATATATGTTATGCTCTCCGGCCATACGAAATAAATGACGTTTGTCATAAATTTCAAAAGATTTGTTCGGTTTCACCCAATGCAGACGGTTTACATAGCCTTGTTCCGTTTGAACGATAAAGCTGCCGACAAGATGAACCTTTCCGGCAGCGGCTTTTTCCCGCATCCACTCCAGCGTTTCCGCGCCGGGCTTCTCGGCCAACGGGGCGGCGTTCATGGTAAAACCCGTGGTAAACATCTCCGGCAGTATAATTATATCGGCCGATGGGGGCACCTGATCCAGTTTTTCATCAAAAGCGCGTAAATTGGCCGTTTTATCTTCCCAGACCATATCGGCCTGTATTAATGTGATGTTTAAATCCGACATAAAGCCTCCAGAGCCCGGTTAAGGGTTTCTTCCTTTTTGGCGAAACAAAAGCGGATCAATCCGCGCGAGACACCATCCTCATAAAAGACACTGGTGGGAATTACCGCCACGCCGTATTCCCGTGTCATGGTTGCGGCAAACTCAACATCCGGCGCGTCGCTGATGGCGCTGTAATCGGCTAATACAAAATAGGATCCGGACGGGCGGATGGCTTTAAAGCGGCTGTTACGCAACCCATCGAGGAACAGATCACGCCGTTTTTGATAAAACGTGCCCAGTCCGGTGTAGCGACCGGGATCGCTCATATATTCGGCATAGGCATGCTGGGTGGGCGTATGAACCGAAAAGGTGACGAACTGATGAATTTTACGTAATTCGCGTGTTAAGGCCTCCGGCGCCAGCGCATACCCCACTTTCCAGCCGGTGGCATGGAATGTTTTACCAAAGGAACCGATGACGATGGACCGCCGGGCCAGCTCCGGATAGCGCGCCATGGAACGATGTGGTATGTCATCGAAAATGATGTGCTCATAGACTTCGTCGCTGATGATCCAAAAATCATGGGCCGCGGACAGAGTGTGCAAGGCATCGATATCTTCCTGACTAAGGACGGCGCCACCGGGGTTATGCGGGCTGTTGATCACGATCGCCCGTGTTTGGGGTGAGATACACCGACGCACTTCATCCCAGGGTATTCGGAAATCGGGTAGCGTGAGCGGTATGGTCACCGGAATTCCGCCGTTGTAACGGATCATGGGCAGATAGGCATCGTACCAGGGTTCAAAAACAATCACTTCATCCCCCGGGAAAATGGTGGCCGTGAAAGCGGCATACAGGGCCTGGGTGGCGCCGGCGGTAATGGTGATTTCGGTTTTCGGATCGTAAGAGGCGTTATACAGGGTTCTGTATTTTTCGGCAAGGGCCCGGTTCAGTTCGGCAACACCGGGCATGGGCGCGTATTGATTATGTCCGGCGCGCACATGCTTTTCCAACAATGTGATCAGTTGCGGATCAGGGTCAAAATCAGGAAAACCCTGAGAGAGGTTTATCGCCTTGTGTTGATGCGCCAAAGCGGACATCACGGAAAAGATGGATACCGGTAAATCCGGTTGTTTGGATTTTATCTGCATGATCGCGCCTTTTCGGGTTTCGGGTCTCGGGGATGGACTTCAGAAAAATATTCAATTTAACGATGTATTGAAAACAAATCTCATCCATCCCGGCATAATTGACACGACCGAGCGGACAGAACCCGTGTTACAGAATGGCTCCCCCACGCCTGGAAACGGCTCAATGGTTTTCTATCCGCCTCCTTTTATTCCGGGATAACGGTTACATAAACCGTATCGGGTATCACCGAACCGAACACACCGATGCCCTGCCCTTCAATATTGAATTGCGCCTCATGGAAATTACCGTCGATTTCCTGCACACGGGAATAGGTTTGCAAAAATGTACGGTAATTGTCATCGGCGGCATACACCACCACCCGGTAGGTATCATAAAAATGGAAATTAAACCAAAACAGATTCATCAGACTGACCCCGGCGGTTTGCGGTGTGTTTTGTATCCAAATGGTGGTATTGGCCAGCCGGTCTTTGTCCTGTTCATACTCTTCCCGGGTGCGCTTATTACCAAACGGCGATTCCTGAACAAGGGTTTCGTAAGTGGGATTTTGAGCGTGTATGGCAGCGAGATAATAGGTGGTGCCGGGCGAACGTTGGATATCGAGAACAAAATGGACGCTTTTACCGATTTCCGTCTGCCGGTAACGCAGGGTGTCATAATTGATGCTTTGAATATGGAATCCCGTTTGCGGAACGGTGGTTGTGGAGCGGGCTTGGATGGGCACCCCGTCAATTTCCGTTTGCACGTTTAAGGTATAGCTGGCACCGGACCGGATGGTCAGCTCCGTACCGGGATATTCATAGTAATAACCATCCAGCTCCAGCAGATTATCCGGAGTATGGAAGCTGAGCGGATATACCTGCCCGCTACCGTCATCGGTGATGCTGACGGTCGTTTTTTGCGGATCAACGAACAGGCCTACTTTGCTGAGATCGGCATCCAGACGAAAATTGCGATAGAGACGGATACCGCGCACCGGTTTACCCGGGATCAGATAAGCCTCGATAACCACACGGGGTTCATAACTTACATTTTCCACCTGTACAACACCGTCGCCACAGGCGGTGCACATCCAGGCGCAAACAACCCCGGCACTCAACAAAACCGGTCGAAACAATCGATGGAATTTTTTCTTGCTTATAAAAATGAGATTACGTTTCATGATGCTTTCCTTAAAATTCAATATTAACACCAAGCGTGGGCAAGATGGGAAACATGTACTGTTCATCGATAACCGGCTTACCATCCACAAAATCATAGGTGGCAAACCAGACATTGCCGCGGTTACCCACATTGAACACCTGCAAATAGGGCTCCATTTTCCAGGATTTATAAATCAATTGCCAGGTCAGACTGACATCCAGCCGGGCGTAATAAGGCAACCGAACCTGATTGATGCGCGTGGGCGCGAAATAAACATCACGGTAAGGCGCGTCCGGCGTTACACCCATAAGGTAAGCGGAACCGGGTTCCGTATAGGCCTGGCCGCTGCTATACACGCCGTTTAATCCCAGTACCCAGCGGCTGCTGTCGGCCCGGGCATCGTACGAGTCGCCATTCCACAAACGGTCCAGTTTCATCTTTGCCACCAGATTCACCGTATGGGTACGATCATGACGCGGCGGAAAGGGACGGTTGGCATTGATGCGCTCCAGGGTGTATTCCGTGTGGGCAAAGGCGTACCCCAGCCAGCCGGTCAGCGGACCGGTTTCCTTGCGCAGAGTCATTTCAAAACCGGCGCTCCAGCCGTCGCCGCGGTTCAGCAGGCTGGCCGGCGAGGTAAACACCGGCTCATCCTTATCGTTGTAATAGGCCGCGTCCAATCGGGTTAAAAAGTTATAATCGAACGAGTATATATCATTGTAGGTCTTATAATAGATTTCACTTTCCAATTGAATATCGGTCGAAAAGGTTTTTTGCAGACCCATGATGTAATGCTGTGATGAGGATTCCTGAAGTTTTTTACCCGAAGCCGTCCAGATATCGGCGATCAGGAAACGCGGAATGCGGTGCAGATACTGGTAATATTGCCCCGCGGCCAGTTTAAGCACGGTGCGTTCCGCCAGGCGGTATTTAAACGTCAGCCGCGGCGCCAGATTGGCCAGGGTGGTATCGCCGTTCAGATAATTGAAACGCAGGCCCGCATCCATTTCCAGTCTGGGCATGATTTTCCAGTTCGCCACGCCAAATGCGGAAACAAATGTGGGGCGGGTGGATGTGCGCACTTCCCGGCCCGGCGCCACATTGGTGTAATTTACATCAAAATTTTTCTGTTCCAGACCAAAGCGGAAACCGAGATCGTTGCTGAAACGGTATTGCATATCGGCCTTGAAGGTCAGGTCGGTCAGCAGATTGTCTTCATAAGCATCGAAAATATCAAAATTGAGGTACGAACTGAAACGGCTGTATGTTATCCAAAAATCGCCGTACCATTCGGGCGTAAACACATGTGTCCATTTGGCGCTGCCCGTTGTGTTGCCCCAGTTATAACCAAAGCTGATTTTCTCCCCGCCGGAGGGAAATTCCCATGTCAGCACATCGCGACCGCCATAGGCGCTCAGGGTCAGCTTATCGTTGGGAGAAAGTTCGAGAAACGCCTTCAGATTGCCGTCATAAAAGTAATAATCCGGGATATCCTCTAAAAAGGGGGCGACGGTCTGATCGAAATAGGTGCGACGCAGACTGGCCGAAACCGAGCCTTTTTGTCCGATGGGCATTTGCAGCGTGGCGCGCGCGGAAAGCAGACTGACGCCCACTTTACCTTCAAGTTGTTTACGATTGCCGTCCAGGTTGGTTACATCCACGATGGAAGAAAGCCTTCCGCCGTATTCCGCGCCAAAGCCGCCCTTGGATAAATTAACCTGCTTAATGGCATCGGTATTAAACGTGGAAAAAAGACCGAAGGCGTGTTCCGGGTTATACACATCGGTGCCATCCAGCAAAAACAGGTTTTGATCCGGTGTGCCGCCCCGGATGTACAAGGCGGAGGAAAAATCGGATAAGGGAACAATACCCGGCAGGGATTGCAACGAACGGAGCAGATCGGCTTCGGCGATTTGCGGAATGGTGTTGATCTGCCGCGCCGTCAGTTTTACCTGGGAAATTTCTTTTTCATACATCTTTTCGATCAAAGGAATGGAATCGCCGCTGACCACGATGGCTTCGGTCTCCAAAAGCCGTGGTTCCAGAACGATATTCAGGCGGACAGGCTTTTGTTTCATGGTAAGGGTGGCGCGGTAGGTTTGATAACCGAGATAGGAAGCGATCAGCGTATATGTGCCGGGCGGCACGTCGGTGATCACATAATAACCGCTGACATTGGTGCTGGACCCGATATTCAGCGAATCCAGATATACATTGGCGCCGATCAACGCCTCGCTGTTACTTTTATCGATAACGAACCCGCTTATGGTCTGGGCCGGAAGCGTCGCCACGCAAAGCACTAAACACAACTGAAAAAGACGCATGAACCATCCTGTTTTATTTTTTTTTGAAGATAACCAAAATAACGAAAGCGTTAATAAAATGTTGCAGGGAAACAGTCATAAACTGTATGCGCTAATTTAATAAAATGTCACTTATTTTTTATGTGTTACATGTCAGAAACCATCAAACGTATGGTATGTTGGTGAACAATTTTATATTTTAGCACATCAACCATCTATTTAAGCATGAGGAAAATTATGCAACGCCGTCGTTTCATCAAAAACAGTTTGCTGGGGATAGCTGCCGCCGCCACCCTGCCTTCCACCCTGTACAGCCAAAGCCGTCGGGCGGACTTTCTGATCCGTAACGTAAACATTTTAGATGGCCTGGGCAATCCCTCCTACCGGGCCGATGTATTGATACGCGGCGCGCGTATTGTCGATATTGGAAAATTTTCCACCCGCCAGGCCCGGCAAACCATTGATGCCGACGGCCTGCACCTGGCCCCGGGATTTATAGACATGCATTCCCATTCGGATGATGATATTTTCCTTTATCCGCACGCGGAGAGCAAGGTCTATCAGGGGGTTACCACGGAAGTAACGGGTAATTGCGGCTATTCCGCGGCGCCCGTGCGCGGCCGTGATGCCGAACAGCGACGGCGATCTTTTAAGAAAGACGGCATCCAAAGGGAATGGAGTGATGTGGCTTCCTATCGTGCCGCGCTGGATAAAAACGGCATGGCGTTGAACCAAACACTGCTGGTGGGCCAGGGCACTTTGCGCAAAAGCATTGCCGGACTGGACGACCGCCCCTTAAGCCCCTCTGAACTGGAAGAAGAACAAAACGCTCTGGCCCTTGCCCTGGAACATGGCGCCGCCGGCTTTTCCAGCGGACTGGAATACACACCCGGTACCTTTACGCCCACTTCCGAACTGATCGCATTGGCCCGCGTGGCCGCGCGGTATGACCGCTTATACGCCACGCACATGCGCGATGAAGAACAAATGCTGCTGGAGGCCATCAGCGAGGCGCTGACCATCG
Organism: Calditrichota bacterium; assembly: GCA_003696775.1. Taxonomy (GTDB): domain Bacteria; phylum Calditrichota; class Calditrichia; order Calditrichales; family J004; genus J004. The sequence continues at coordinate 9,399 of RFFS01000139.1, read as the reverse complement.
GCCGGGAAAGCGGCGTCCGGGTACAAATTTCTCATCTTAAAGCCAACGGGAAAGCCAATTGGTCCAAACAGGCCGATGCTCTGAATATGATTGAAAAAGCGCGCGCCCGGGGGGTGGATGTGATGATCGACGCCTATCCCTATACAGCCTATTCCACTTCCCTTGTGGCCTTTTTACCCGCCTGGGCCCGCGAAGGCGGCAAAACGGCCCAACGCCTGCAACAAAGCGATCTGCGGGCTAAAATTCTTAAAGAAACAGACGCCAAAGTAACCGGCGACCTGGGCGGTTACGATTTAATTGTTATCAGTAGTGTGTCTGACAAGAAGCTGGAAAAATACATCGGCCTGAGCATGGAAACCATTGCGGCGCAATGGCAACAAACACCGGCCGAAGCCCTGCTGGCCTTTTTGGAACAGGATGATTTTGCCACCGGTTTTGTGGGCCACGGCATGCGTCCCGAAAATGTGGAGATGGTGCTGGCCCATCCGCTGACCATGATCGGTTCCGACGGGGTGACCCAGGCGCCCTACGGTCCGGCCGCCAAGGACCGGCCCCATCCCCGTTCCTACGGTACCTTTGCCCGCGTTCTGGCCTATTATTGCCGGGAACGCCGCCTGTTTGACCTGCCCACAGCCGTTAAAAAAATGACCTCCATGCCCGCCGATCAACTGATGCTGAAAGACCGGGGACGCATCGCGCCGGGCATGATGGCCGATCTGGTCATTTTCGATTTTGATAAGGTGAAGGATACGGCAACATTTTCCGATCCGCATCATTATGCGCAGGGTTTTGAATATCTGTTTGTAAATGGCGAAACTGTGCTGGAAAAGGGTACGCTTACCAAAGCCTTACCCGGAAAATTGTTGTAAATCGATAAAAAAACGCCCCGGGAGCTATCGCCCGCCGGGGCGCCGAGGGGATTGTTATTGTTTTAACCGGAAATCATACGGTACGGCCATGATGCAAGGCACCTTCTCCCCGTTTTTTATTCCGGGTGAAAAGGTTAAACCGGAAGCCGCTTCCATAGCCGCTTCATCAAGGTCTTCATTAACGGATTTTAAGACTTCCGCCTTATCAACTTTGCCATCTTCATTGATATAAACTTTAAGCACTACCCGTCCGGTAATGCCGGCTTCTTTGGCGGATGCGGGATAACGCGGCGCCACTTTCTTCTCAAGCGCAGGCTTTTGATCAAGATTGAAAAAGTCCACATAATCCTTTTCCTGGCTGCAGGAAGCGGTGAATAACAGGGCCATCAGGGTGGCCGAAACAACAATGACGAGGGGAATACGCATGGATTGCTCCTTTCGGTTTAGGTGATATAAAATGCGTTTTTTAAGTTTGTTATGGGTATGCGAAAAAGGCAGCGCCAATCCCGGTACGGCTGTAGAGGCGATATCCAGCAATGAAGTGCCGTACGTTTTTCGGTTCATGTTCAATTGACGCAGGGTGGCGTCATCACAGCTTTTTTCCATATTATCTATAAACTGTTTTTCCAGAATATGTACGAGGGGGTTGTAAAAATGAACAATGCGCGCCACTCTGGCCAACATTAACCATAGCGGGTCGGCTCCCCGTAGGTGCTTCAGTTCATGCGCCAGAATAAGCCGTTTTTGCTCCTTCCCAAGTCGGGCCCATTGCCCGGGCAACAACAGCCGGGGACGCCATAGACCGCTTAACAAGGGGCCGTGCTGATCGTTAGCCAGATAGCAGCGCACGCGCGCCGGGAGGTTTATGCCGGCGCTTTCTTCCCCGGATAAGGTTACCGGACGGGCGGCGCGGAACATGTTACGCAGGCGGATTTGGGCACGTACCGTACCGATAAGCATAACAAGCATGCCGCCTATCCAGACAAGAAAAAAGTAAAAGCTTAAATCGGGCGATAGCAGATGGTGATAAACCTGTTGCACGGACGCGGCCACCGGAGGCGCCGACAATGTGTCCGGAATAAGCGGCCATTCGCCACCCAACTCCGGCAGGGGCACCAATAATCGTATAAAACCGATGATGTATAACACCTTAAGCCACCACGCGGGGTAATACCGTAACAGACGGCCCGCGCCCCATATAAACAAACCGAATAAGGTGCCTTGCAGGGCCAGCGGCTCAAACCAGCCCCACCATTCACGGGCCCAAATGGTGATATCAATCAGCAGCGTCATGGCGTTCCTCCAACAATTTTTTCAAATCTTCGATTTCCCCGGCGGTCAAATTTTCCGACCCGATCAAGTAACTGGCCAGCGATGAAAAGGAACCGTTAAATACACGCTCCACAAAATGACGCGTTTCCCTTTGTACCATCTGTTCACGGGGAAACAATGGCGCGTAAAAGTTGACCAGACCGATTTTTTCAGCCTTCAAATATCCCTTATCCCTAAGATTATTCATGACGGTCTGAACGGTGGTATAGGCTTTTTCGCCCGCGGGATACGCTTTATCCAACACCTGGCGGACAGAAACCGCCTTTTCCATTTCCCAGATGTGCTGCATCACTTCCCATTCCAGACGGGAGAGCCCTTTGGGTGGCGCCATAACCGCTCCTTACTATTTGTTTAGTTTATCTACTATATATATAGTAGAAAGATACATCATTTTTACAAGGATGCAAATTTTTTTTGGATTTTGGAAAGATGGCGCCGTCACGTCATGCAACCGGGACTGAGGTCACCAACGCCATGTGGCCAAAAGAGGGCGTGAATCAGGTTGTTTTGTCGCTTAGGTTTTTGGTGTTCTCCCGGGGGTTGAATTCAAACTCACCACTGTCGATTTGGGAGTCCGCGCGATTCAACAGGTCGCTTTGATTCAAATGACTGTCAAAAATCACAATAGAGGTGACCAGCGCACTGTTGATCAGGGAAAGAGCATAGCCGACGGTCATGTATCCGGTAATCATCAAAAAGAAATAGATGATCGTCGCGGCGATTTGACGCGACAGGGGCAAGGCAATCGGTTCGTAATGCTTTTTTAGATATAAAAGACGCGCGCCTTTTTCACCCAACAGGGAACGCAGCAAGGCATCCAGTCCGCCCATGGATTGTTGCAGCCAGGCCAGAGCGGTATCCAGCAAGGGCGCCAGTGAATGCATCAACGGTAAAAAGAGAATCGAATAGATGATCAGCCCGACTTTAATGGCAAAAGCAAAGGCGATGGTGAAAATCAGTGCCAGCACCACCGTTAAAATACCGTAGGTAATCAAACGCCATGGTTCCCCCCACAACAGGCGCATACATTCCACAGCCGTGCCGAATCCGTCTTCTTCGCGGGCGGCAATGATTGCCGGAGCAAGAAAGAACGAAATGATCATGGAGAGTGTTAGAAAAAGCAGGATCAGTCCGGCAAAAATGTACACAAGCGTTCCCAGGGCATTGATGATATCACCGATGCCATACACGGTTCCGATGACAGCCATGCCCAGCGCGCCCAATATAAACGGGGCGATCAGAAAAAAATAAGTCAGATACACACCTACAACCGAAGTAGCCTTTGAGCGGACAAATTCCACCGCCTGGCGACTGGTATAAAAATAGTTTCGACGCAGCGTCATATAGGCCGATCGAGCCAGCGTGGTATTACCCAACAAAATGATCAGTGCACTGATGACCAAAGTACTCACCGCCAGGATATGCGGCCCCGTGGATAAACCTTCCATCACCGGCCAGGGCAACAAACCGTACATACGCCAGGTGGACATAAAATCACGTCCGTCCCACAATAATGCGGCATGGCTTCCTGTAAAATAGACGATATGCGCCAGAGCCACGCTTAGCGTGGAAAGAAAAATTCTCTGCGGCCCCAAAGCCAGCCGCGGGCTCTTCAGCAAATCCTTATAGTTATAATAAAAGGTCATACATGCCTCGCTTAGTGTGTGATCCAGGCATCTTTAAAACCATTTTCCTTTAAACGGTCACGCCATTTTTCCGCATCTTCCCTGGTTTGAAATGCGCCAAAAACAATTTTATACACACCTCCCCGATTCAAAACTTCCACGCTGTGCCCCCATTTATTTTGCAATTGCGCCCGGACAGTATGCGCTTTTTGAGCATCCGCCGTGACCAGAACCTGCACATGGTACGCGCCTTGTTGAACCGGCGCCGGCGGCGCGGGGTCCGCGGCCGGGCCGGCATTTACGGATGCGTCGGTGCTGTCGGCCGGCCAGTTTATGGGACGTTGCACCACCCAGCCCTGCAGATAGCCCTTTTTACGCAAATCCAAAACCTTCATGTCGGCCTCATTGCGCCAGGCGTAATCCCCCACCTGTACTTTATATAAGCCTTGTTCCCGAAAAAAATAGACCGTATCACCGGCCACGGCGGACAAACCGGCTGCCAGACTTTTTCCGTTTAAGGAATCCAGGCCGGCAAAAAGCTGAACACGAAACCCGTCAATGGTTTTAAAACGCGGGGGCGGCGGCGCGGGGGGCGGTGTCAGGGTCAGGTAAACGGTAACAGCTGAGTGGTCGTTTTTAAGACTATCCAAAAACGAATCTTTCAATACCTTTTGTGTATAATAAAGTGTGCTGTCCGGCGTCGGCTGTTTCGTACGGGTCCGTTGTTCCCGGATCAACCCCGGCTGACATGCCGCCAACAGGCCCCATATCAGGACAGCCGTGCCAATTCTTTTTCCTACCATATTTTCTCCAGCCGGGTCCCCGGATAATAACTTTGCAGGATATGATAAAACCGCATGCCGGCACGACTGCGCGCCATGGCGCCGTATTGACACATCCCCACGCCATGTCCGTTGCCCCCGCCGATAATATGAATCCGGTTGTCGTCGCTTTCCAGACGGAAAAGGGTACTGGGCAGGTAACCGCCGGGAGGCCAGGCCAAAAAGCGACGGATTTCATTGCCCTTCAGCGTTTTTTGATACGTACCATATTTCAGATTTAAACGCGTCACGCGTCCGGAGGCGCTGCGTCGGGCCACGTTTAAACTTATCGGGATGCATGTGGTGTCTTTCACCGTGGAATCTCGCAGGGAGAAACCGAACCGATCGGCAAAGGCGCTGTCCAGTTGAGCAACCGTCAGGGTTTGATGCCAGCGGAAAACGGTGGCGCCACCGCAGGCAAAGCTATCGGCCAACACATCCTGGCGAACGGACAGGTAAGGCGGGGCCGCGTTTCCCCACACTTCCCCGGGGTCTTCGGAAATACCACCGTCACAGGCGTGATAATAGGCCTCGATCAGTTTGTTTTCATACATTAAAACACTGCCGCGCGTGTCGCGTACCGCCTGGTCAGCCAGTGCGGTATGATTCCCGACGCCCCCATAGGCCTGGTCACGCACATCGCCATAAACATCAAACACTTTGTCGGCGTTGCGTTTCATACGGGCGGCCACATAGGTACGGGCCACCACCGCCTGGGCCTTAACCGCCTCGAACCATTCGGCGCGCGTGGTGAAAATTTCCGCCGGTACCACACCGCGCAGATATTCTTCAACCGGCAGATGCTCCACCAGCCGCAGCTCCTTTGAGGTATGACGAAGCATAAGCGTGCCACCATACGCCTTGTTATGAAAATGAAATCGAGCGCCGGCGGTCGGTTCGATACGTACCTGATCACCCGGCAAAAAGCGAAAAAAACGTTTTGAGTTATACAAACGGAAGCCGCTGCTGTCCACGGTGACGGTGAGCCGGTTATTATTATTTCCGAAAGCGTATCGCGCTTCCGGTGTGTACAGGTAACAGGCGCCGCTGAATGTCAGGCTGTCTTTATGCGTCACTTCACCAATCAACACGCGCACGGGCGGCGAGGGCGGCGGCGCTCCGGACGGTCCCTGTAAGCGGGGCGTGCAGGCAACGGTCAGAAAGAGCAATCCGGCCACATAAAGAAGATATAAACGGTTGACCCGCATTAAATTAAAATCCGAATCCGTACAACCGGACGCCTACTCTTAAACCCAAACCGGACATATCCACCTCGGAAATAACCGGCAGACCTTCCACGGTTTTACCGCCGTCCTGGCTGGGCACGCCTCCATGATAAAAGGCTTCGCCGTAAAAGTCGGCCGCGCGGCTGATGGGAATACTGACGCCGGCGCCAAGATGCCAGGCAAATCCGGAGAAGAACTGGGTGTCATCCTCCTGGGTTACATAATTGGTAATGGAATTCCAGAGCAGTTCATAACCAATACCGCCGGTTACCTTCAAATCCAGACTGGGTGTTATTTGGCCGACATAGTGCAACTGGAAAAAAAGCGGCAAAGCCGTGGCGCTTTGCTGTAACTCATATTGTTTGGTGGAAACAACAATTTGACCGGTATTATCTTTTTCACCAATCTGGGATTTTTTATTATAACTACTGCGGTAAACATTAAACCCGAAACTTACCCCGACATTTTCATCGACCATGCGCCCCATGTTGAGTCCGCCGTAAAAACCTTTTTCGGCATCAGCCGGCACCAGCATACCCACGCTGAATTCGGTTATTCGGTCACTGGCCCACATCAGGGTAACGCCCGCCAACAGAAAAAAACTTATTTTTTTTAACATCATGATTCTCCTTGTGTATGGGATGTAAAAATTAACTCATTTAAATCAAACCTGCAAACAACCGCCCGGACCGTTTTTTATACACAAACCGCGCCATCCGGTTCATATCACTCCGCATCCGATTTTGTCCAACTGCCCATCGATATTTAAACTCTTCCCGAAGCTCTCGATTATTATATCAGAGCAAAAAGAAAGGGAAGTCTTTATGCGGGAAGCCATCAAAAAATCGTTTAAGGAGATTTATGACGTCTTTTGCGAACGCTCCTACTCCCATGATTTCACCATCGAAACCATACAGTTGGTGATGGATATCGGCAATGAGGTGTTCATAAAAAACAATGCCGAATATGTGGAAAAATTCCGCATGCAACCGCCGTCCAACGCGCCGGACTTCTACGATGACGAACCCTTTTCCTTTGAACGTATCATGACCATCTTTCTGCGCCTGGATGATTCCGTGCGTCTTATTACACCGGCCAGCATTCAGCGTATTTTTGAGGTGAACAGCGAACTGGCCTGGAAAGACTACCAGGTACGCTACCGCCGCTATATCTATGAAACACGTGAAAATTATCCCGATGACGAATATCTCAACTACCTGGCGGCCGTGCTTTATTATGATGAAAAAGATTTCGACATGGCCCTGAAATGCATCAACCAGGCCATCAGCGAAAACAGCGGCAGTGCCCTGTACGCCCATTTAAAGGGTCTTATTCTGTTCCACACCGGGGAGTTCGACAGTGCCCGGACATATCTGTACCAGGCCTTGTTCCTGATGGAATTATTGCAGGATCAGCCACCGCGTTTATCGGGCCGGCCGGAAATTTACCCCAATTATCCCATCGAGTACCATACTTCGGCGGATATCATCCGCATGGAGCTGAACAAGATTGAGCAGTTGGAATTATCCTTTAAGCATGAGGTGCTGGCTCTGTTGGAGAATGAATAACACGAAGGCTTTTAATATTTCCTTCCGGGCCATGTCGCTTTATAGTAAAGCCAGGCCCGCTTCAATCAATTCTTTTTTATCGGAACCCTGTTGCGAAATACGACTTAATGCCTTTTGCAAATGGATTTTCTCGCCGTCATCATTGCTTAGCTCAAGCAGTTCAAGGCGTAGCAGCCATTCATCCGGATAACGTTCATCCAATAGAACACGTATGTTTTGCAAGGCTGCCGGGTCCGGTTTCTCACTTTGACGTATTTCTCTGATTTGCTTATACATGGCATGCAGTTTTTGAGCCGCGGTATCATATTCCAATGGTATGGCCACTTTTTCCGACTTTGGAGGGAAAACATTATGCCGCTCCTTATCCGCCGTACCGGAAAAAACCGAGGGGATGGAAGCGCCCACGGCCATATCAAACATACCCCAGTCCGGTTGAAATAAAATCTGTCCTTCGGGCCCTTTCACCGTGCAATCGGACCAGGTTATCAAAAGCAGCTTGTCTTCATGAAAAAGCACCCGGCGCACAATCCCGTTAACCATAATACCCGATTCAAATTCCAAAGTTGCCCGGCTATCTTTTACAATGCCCATTTTTTGTAAATCGCCATTGCTCAACCCGGACGGATCTTTGGCGACATTTTTCCATCGTCCCACAGGCGTACTGTACCCATCTCGATGATAATCCGTACCATGCCCTTCAAGTTGTTGCCCGTCAACGGCCAGGCTCACCGGGCCCTGCATGCGTAAAAAATTTATCGTGTACCCCTCCGCGGCGTAACCGTGCAACATACCCGATATCTGCACCCCGCTGCTCAGCTGTACCGTGCTTACCCCGCCGCAGGATTTGGCCTGCTCCATCCCGTAAACACCACCCCGTCGGAAAGCCAGGGTTTCGGCGTATTCTTCCAAAACGGCATTTAGGTGCGCCCAGTCTCTGTTGACAAACAGTTGCGGTTGCTCCTTGGTGATATCATAATTATAGTTGATGCAATCCAGGGTTAAGGGCAGCTTTTTCACCGAATCCCGCAGACAGTTTTTACTTTCACCCACCGAAGATAACAAACCGGCGCCATAAATTTTATAGTCATCCGGCGTACCGATCAGTCCGTATTCTACCGTCCACCAATGCATGCGTGATAAAAGAGTCATTTCCGACGGTCGCGTGTTTTCCGCAATTTTCTGTTTCAGGTCGGCCTCGGCGCGCTCGATTTCTTCCGGCGGCGTGGCCGGATACTCTTTTATGATGGATAGCAGACGGATCGCCTCATAAATCTCAATATCTTTTTGTGATGAAAAGGCTTTGGTGCCGTAATAGCCGAATCGTTGCAGAAAAGACGCGTATTCCGGATCGGCGATGATCGGTGCGTGACCGGCGGCCTCATGGACAATATCGGGAGCCGGTGTGTACAGAGCATGTTCGATGGTGCGCATATCGGCGGAAATAACCAAAATGCGGTGTAGCTGAAATTCCATAAAAACGGCCGGAGGTAAAAAGCCGTCCACAATGACCGCTTTCCAGCCGATTTTGCCGAGTGCCTCATTCATTTCAAATACATTGGGAATATATTCCGTGGAAATGCCGGTTTTTATCAGTCCGTTTACATATGCCGGATGGGCCACATCTTTCAAAAAAGCCATATTACGGCGCATGATATACCGCCACAAGGCATGATCCTGCGCGGTGTAACGGCTGTAGTTTTGATCAACCACAAAGTGGCGTAAATGAACAGGAATCGATTGTAAAAGGTCCTGATATGCCTGACCCATGTATTTCTCCGTTTATGGTTTAAGTTATACGGACATCTGTTAATTACCGGATAACTACTGAAAAGGCTAAATTATACTGACATTGACAGAGGGAAGCAAGATATTTTCTTTGTACAAATGTCCGGTTTAACTTATAATTTATGTACAACACGGAATTCCGGTTAATACATGGTTACATACTGTGGTAAATG
>RFFS01000017.1 GCA_003696775.1 Calditrichota bacterium | reverse complement strand
CCGATTGATCTCACCATCGGTATGTTGCTTGCCTCGCCGGAAGCGTTTGAAGGTTTGCTGGTACGCATTGCCAATGCCGATACGGTAGCCGGCGGCGGCAACTGGCCCGCGGAAGGCGATAATATGAATCTGACCATTACCGACGACGGCGGTATCAGCACGATAACCATGCGTATCGACAAGGATACGGATATCGACGGGTCGCCCGAACCGGTATATCCCATTACGCTGACCGGCGTTGTTTCGCAATATGATGGCAGCGCGCCTTACACGGAAGGTTATCAGATTTTTCCACGCCGCATGGAAGATATCGAATCGGCCAATGCCATTGACAATACGCCTGTTGTACAGCCGTTGAGCTTTAAACTGTACAGCGCCTATCCCAACCCATTCAATCCGTCCACCACGCTGGCCTTTGATATCCCGGCCGATATGGCGGGTGAACGGGTCAGCCTGGCTGTGTACAATGTACTGGGTCAGCAAATGACCATGCTGGTTGACAAGCCGTTGAGCGCCGGACATTACGCCATGACCTGGAATGGTTTGACGTCCCGCGGCATGCAAGCGCCGACGGGTGTATATTTTGCTATCCTGAAGGCCGGCGGCCAACAAAAAACCACACGTTTGTTACTGATAAAATAATACGTTTGGCAGGATAAGATTTAAAGCCCGCCGCGTGCGGGCTTTTTTTTGTACAAAGCATTGTCCGCCTGTGTTGTTTTTAGCATTTTAAAGTGTTAGCTTGGCGGAATTTTAGTAAGGAGTAATCGGTGGACCTGAAGGATAAAATCATCATTATTACCGGTGCGAGTAAAGGCATTGGCCGGGCCTGCGCGCTGGCTCTGGCCGCCAAAAAAGCGCGTCTGGTGTTAACGGCCCGTCATGAGAACACTCTGCGGGAGGTTGCCGCGGAAGCGCGCGCGCTGGGCGCGGAAGTCCTGCCGCTGGTTTTGGATATGCGGGTTGAAGAAGATATTCAAACCATGATCCGTGAAACCGTTCAACGTTTCGGCGGTGTGGATGTGCTGATCAATAATGCCGGGATAGGCATTTTTAAACCGGTGGCCGAAACCACAACGGAAGATTGGGATCGCATGTTTCGCCTGAATGTACGCGGTGTGTTTATCGCCACGCGTGAAGCATTGCCCTTTTTACGCCAAAGCCGCGAGGGGTTCATCGTTAATGTGGCCTCGCTGGCCGGTAAAAATCCCGTACCCGGCGGAGCGGGCTACGCGGCAACCAAACATGCCTTGTTGGGTTTTTCCAAATCACTTATGCTGGAAGAACGTAAAAACGGCATACGCGTGTTGGCCATATGTCCCGGTTCTGTCAACACACCTTTTTTTGACGATCATCATCATAAAATGGATGAAGAAAAACGTAAACGAATTTTGCAGGCCCCGGATGTGGCATCCACCATCGTGCAGGCGTTGGAACTACCGCCCAACGCCATGATCAGCGAGCTGGATATCCGTCCTGCAAACCCATAATAAAGGAGGTTGAATGACTCAGGTAGCAGCAGAAAATATAACAAGGAAATATATCGAACTGGAAGAGCATTACGGCGCGCATAACTATCACCCCCTTGACATCGTCATCGAACGGGCCGAAGGGGTTTGGGTATATGATGTGGAAGGCCGAAAATACATGGACTTTCTCAGCGCCTATTCCGCCGTGAATCAGGGCCATTGTCATCCGCGCATTTTAAAGGCGTTGACGGAACAGGCCGCCAAAGTTACGTTGACTTCCCGTGCTTTCCGTAACGATCAACTGGGTGCTTTGTACAAGCAGTTGTGCACGTTGACCGGAATGGAAAAGGTTCTGCCGATGAATTCCGGCGCGGAAGCGGTGGAAACCGCTATTAAAGCCGCCCGAAAATGGGGCTATACGGTTAAGGGCATTCCCGCAGACAAAGCGGAAATCATTGTTTGCGCCAACAATTTTCACGGCCGCACCACAACCATTGTCGGCTTTTCCACGGAAGAACAATATAAAGAAGGTTTCGGGCCTTTTACCCCCGGTTTTAAAGTGGTGCCGTTCGGTGATATCGATGCCTTACGCGCGGCCGTCACGCCGCATACCGCCGCGTTTATCTTTGAACCCATCCAGGGCGAAGGGGGCATCCTGATGCCACCCGAAGGCTTTTTAGAGCAGGCTCAGACAGTATGCCGTGCAAACAATGTTCTTTTTGTTGCCGATGAAATACAAACCGGCCTGGGGCGTACGGGTAAAATGTTTGCCTGGCAACACGAGCTGGATGAACAACCGGATATGCTGATTATCGGTAAAGCCTTGTCGGGCGGATTTTATCCGGTTTCTGCGGTATTAAGCAGCCGGGAGGTTATGGATGTGTTCCGTCCCGGCGATCACGGCAGCACGTTTGGAGGCAACCCGTTGGCCGCCGCTGTGGCCCGCGCCGCGTTGGATGTGATTGTGGATGAACAACTGGCCGATCGCTCCGCTCAACTGGGTCGCTATCTGATGAACAGACTGAATACGCTGTCCAGCCCAAAAATCAGGGAAATCCGTGGACGGGGCCTGTTTATCGGCATCGAGCTAAATGAAAAAGCCCGTCCCTATTGTGAAGCGCTGAAGGAAAAAGGGCTGCTTGTAAAGGAAACCCATGAGAATGTCATCCGTCTCGCGCCGCCTCTGGTAATCAGCGAAGAGGAGCTTGACTGGGCATTCGACCTGGTACGTTCCGTATTATAAATATCACACTGCATGATACGATCAGAGGCCTGCGGTGGCGGGCCTCTTTTATATTTATTTTTATCTCACGGCTTCCCTAAATTTTTGATTATTTGTTACGAAATCCGTTCTACGGTTCATACACACAGGAAACAACGATTATGACAGTGCCACACCATCACGCCGTTTTATTACTCAGTTGTCCGGATCAGGTGGGCCTGGTGTCACGCATCACCCATTTTATTTTTGAACGGGGCGGTAATATTACAGATCTGGAAGAACATGTGGATGAAAGTTCGCAACGTTTCACCATCCGTGTGGCCTGGGATATGCAGGGCTTTACCATTCCCGCAGAAGCTTTGCCGGAGGCCTTTGCCCCGTTGGGCAGGGAGTTTCAGGCCGACTGGCATATTTCCTTTACGGATAAACGCCCCAGGATGGCCATCATGGTTTCCGGTTACGATCATTGCATACAGGACTTGCTGTGGCGTCATAAACGCGGCGAACTGAACTGCGTAATTCCCCTGGTCATTTCCAACCATCGGGATGTTGAAAAACTATGCGCTTTTTATGAAATCCCCTTTGAGTATGTGCCGGTTAGCAAGGAAAATAAAGGGGAGCAGGAAGCGTATGAAATAGAACTGTTACGCAGCCATGAGGTGGATGTGGTGGTGCTGGCCCGTTACATGCAAATATTAAGCGAACGGTTTGTCAACGCCTTTCCCAACCGGATCATCAACATCCATCATTCCTTTTTGCCGGCTTTCGTCGGCGGTAATCCTTATCGTCAGGCCTTTGAGCGCGGCGTGAAGATCATCGGTGCCACCAGCCATTATGTTACCGAAGTATTGGATGAAGGGCCGATCATAGCGCAGGACATCATCCGAGTCAGCCATCGCGATATGGTAAAGGACATGATCCGCAAGGGGCGGGATCTGGAGCGTATTGTACTGGCGCGCGCCGTGAAAGCGCATCTGGAAAAAAGGGTATTGATACTGGGCAGGCGCACGGTTGTTTTTGATTGATAACGATTATTATTTGATTCCATCGAATAAATAGCTAAATTGTCTGTGTTAGAGCAATTGCCTTAGAACAAGGCTTAGTGTTAGAGAGTTCACCAGCCAGGTACCTTCTTTAGTCCTACCTTATGAATTTTAAGTGCGATTCCTATTGTGTTATTTTAATTAATTTAAGGGTTTATTGTGATGAACATATTTGTTAGGAATATCTCCTTCCAGGTCAGCGATGATGAATTACGCGCCGCTTTTGAAGCATACGGTGAAGTTGATTCGGCTAAGATTATCAAGGACAGGGAGACCGGACGTTCCAGAGGATTTGGTTTTGTGGAAATGCCTCAGGAAGAAGAAGCCCGTCAGGCTATCGAAAACCTGAACGGTTCGGATATTAACGGTCGTGAGATATTCGTTAGCGAGGCACGTCCTCGTGAAGAGCGTCCCAATCGCTACTAAAAAATATTAAGCGCCGGATAACACCGGCGCTTTTTTATAGCTTATTCCATTGTGTATATTTTGTCAACGATTCCGTATTCCAGGGATTCCCTGGCATCCATCCAGTAATCACGATCAAAATCCTTTAACACCTTATCGACTTTTTGACCGCAGTTTTCAGCCAGGATTTTTGCGCCCAGTTCACGTGTTTTAACGATTTGCTCCGCGTGGATTTTAATGTCGGACGCCGCGCCGATTAACCGTCCGATGCTGGGTTGGTGGATCATCACCTCGCCGTGCGGGTAAATGGAGCGATGTCCTTTTTCGCCGGCGGAAAGCAGGATAGAGCCCATGGAAGCGGCCAGACCCATGCATACCGTATGCACCGGTGATTGGATCAGGCGCATGGTGTCATAAATGGCCATGCCCGATGTAACCATACCGCCGGGGCTGTTAATGAAAAAAGTGATGGGCTCGCCGGGTTTTTCCGCGTCCAGAAACAGTAGCCTGGCCACCAAATCCTTGGCCGAATCGTCATCCACGGCGCCCCAAAGAAAGATGCGCCGTTGCTCGATAAAACGTTCGCTAATTTTACGCATGATATCCGGTTTTTTCTCTTCTTCTTTTTCTCCGGACCAAACCGGACTGTTCATCTCCGTATAATTCATGTATCCTCCAGTGTTTTTAGTCTTTCAATATACATGCCGTAACCATTCATCGCAAAAGCAGAACGGTTTACCAGCGACGCGGCGCGTCTTCCACCACGCGCAGGGTGTCCCGTGCGATAAGCAGCTCTTCATTGGTGGGGAATACCCACGCTTTCAGGCTACTGTCGTCCGTGGTGATCAGCCCGTGCCTGCCGCCCTTTATCGCTTTGTTGCGTTTGGGATCAAAGGTCAGGCCCAGGGGTTCCAGGTCCTTGCAAATACGTTCGCGCACGGCCACCGCGTTTTCCCCGATACCACCGGTGAAGACGATGGCGTTGGCCCGGCCCCGCATTTCCACAAAATAGGAACCGATATACTTTCGAACGGAAGAACAAAACATGTCGATGGCCAGTGAGGCGCGGCGATCCTGGTTTTCCGCTTCTTCCTCCAGCAATTCGCGCATGTCGTGTGTTAATCCGGAAATACCGAGCAGACCGGATCGCTTGTTGAGCAATGTATCCATTTCGGCAAAAGTAAAGCCTTCTTTATGATAAAGGTATTCCAGGATGGAAGGGTCCAGATTGCCGGCGCGGGTGCCCATAATCAGCCCTTCCAAAGGCGTGAACCCCATGGAGGTATCCAGCGAGGCGCCTTCGTAAATGGCGCAGGCAGAGGCCCCGTTGCCCAAATGCAGCGAGATGATGTTGACCTGCTCCCGCTCCACATTCAGTTCCTGCCGGTAGCGATAGGCGATGTAGCGGTGCGATGTGCCGTGAAAACCATAGCGCCGGATTTTATAACGCCGGTAAAATTGATAGGGCAAGCCGTACAGATAGGAGGTGGGCGGCATGGTGGAATGAAAAGCCGTATCGAATACAGCCACCTGCGGAATCTCCGAGCCCAACAATTCGGTAATGGCCTTGATGCCTTTCAGGTTGGCCGGGTTATGCAGGGGCGCCAGCTCGATGTTGTCTTCTATCCCCCGTATCACCTCCGGTGTGATACGGACGGATTTGGTGAAATCTTCCCCGCCGTGTACCACGCGATGTCCCACTGCATGGATATCCGACAGGGAGCGAATGCTTGCGATGTTGGATTCGGGCGAGATGATCCAGCGCAGGATCATATCCACGGCTTCGCGGTGGCTGCGCACGGGCTTGGCGCTACGGTAACGGGGCATGCCTTCGGTTTCAAAGGTGATGAGCGAATGGCTGCCGATACGTTCCAGAACACCGCGCGCCAACCGTTTGTCCTTGTTTTTTTCGATCCTGTCAAGATCAGTATCAATGATCTGAAATTTTACGGAAGAAGAGCCGCTGTTTAATACAAGAATGTTCATAATGTTTGTCCGTCTTTATATGTGATTAATTAGATAGAACAAATTTAAAAAATAGTGATATAAGCTATCTAAAAAGATTAAAGATTTATCAAACTTTTTATTTCGGTCGGTGGTTTCAATTGATTAGAAAGGATTTTATTTAAGAGGGGTTTTATGACAAAGTATAAAGGGATCAGTCGCGTGGATAGCAGGCATACGCACGGGTGGTATGTGCGGGTATATGGAGACCGGCGTGTGCTGGCGGCGAAACTTTTTAGCGATAATGTTTATGGCGGACGTGAAAAAGCATTGGAAAACGCCATTCGCTACCGGGATCACAATCAAATGGTAGCCGATATCAAATATCCCAGGAATAAAACCAAAAAGACGCTCAAAAGGAAACCACCCTCCAATAACAGCAGCGGGGTGGTGGGCGTACATTTTACTCTAAAACGGGAGCGGGGCAGGCGCATCCCCACCTGGGTGGCAACCTGGACGGAAAACGGCCGTCCCCGTTCCAAATCATTTTATCAACGCCGGCACCGCACGCTGGAAGAAGCCTTTGAGCAGGCCGTGGCTTACCGTAAATTGATGGAACAAAAATGGGGCAGCCGGTAAGGCTGCTTAATCCTCAAATGAAACCGCACCCAATTGATTCTCCGTTGCAGCCACGGTAACGGCCACGGTGGCGTCTCCGGTAACATTGGTTACCGTGCGGCACATATCGAGAATGCGATCCACGCCAAGGATCAGGGCAATGCCGGCGCTCGGCACGTTCACCGCTTCGAGTATGATAACCAGCATGATGATGCCGGCGCCCGGAACCGCCGCGGTACCTATGGAAGCCAGCACGGCGGTCAGGATGATTGTCAGTTGCGCCCCTAAATCGAGATTCATGCCCAGTGTCTGGGCGATAAATACCGTTGCCACCGCCTGATAAAGAGCGGTACCGTCCATGTTGATCGTGGCGCCCAGGGGCAGGACAAACGAAGAGACTTCCTCGGAAACACCCAGATTTTTTTCCGCCCGTTCCATGGTGACCGGTAATGTGGCGCCGCTGGAGCTGGTGGAAAAAGCCAGTAATTGTGCCGGGGCAATTCCCTTAAAAAAATCCTTGATTTTCATTTTGGTAAATAATTTAAGAATGAGGGGATAGACGCCCGCCATTTGCAAAAACAAGCCCAGTAAAACCACAACGGCGTAAAAACCCAGGGCGCCCAGCAAATCCGCCACCTGATGGATATTGTCTTTGGCAATCACATTGATGGTGTCGGCGATGAGGGCAAAAACGCCCAACGGCGCCATGATCATAATCATATCCACCAGTTTGATCACCACATCGTTCAGTCCTTCGAAAAAGCTTAAAAATGTCCGGGAAGCATCGCTTTTTACCTGTATGATTCCGATGCCGAGAAAGATGGCGAAAAAGACCACCTGCAGCATGTTGCGGTTACTGGAGGCGGAACCGAAAATGTTGGACGGTACCATATCCACAAGAGGTTGCAGCGGGCCGCGTTGTTTAACCTGCGCCGCGGTTTGCGCCTTGGATTGCACATCGGTTTGATAGGTATGTTGTAATTGATCGCGCATATCGCCGGGAATGTTTTCACCCGGTTGAAAAAGATTTACGACTACCAGACCGATGGTAACGGAAATGATGGTGGTGGTAATATAAATGGCAATGGTCTTGCCGCCGATACGCGATAATTTTTTAAGATCGGAAAGCGAGGCCACGCCGGCAACCAGGGAACCCAGCACCAAAGGGATGGCGATGAGTTTAAGCAGGTTTATAAATATTTTGCCCCACGGCGCGATCCAGTCGGATGTAAAGGCGCCCCAATGGTTAATAGCCGCCACAATTCCGTATAGGAGCCCCATCCCCATGCCTATCAGTATTTGCCAATGTAATTTAAGTTTCATTGCCGCTCCTGTGTCTTTAATCCGCAAAATAAAAAGATAAACAAAAACAACTTAAATAAACAAGTATTGCTTTGTGTGGCTACTTTTTGGGTCGGAATATTTTTGAACGGATCCTTCCCGTTCACGCTTAGGTTTCGGATAGAGTGTCCATTTAAACTGTTTTAAATGATGAGCAGGAATTCATGGTGGACGAGTAGCGGCATAAGCGGCGCGCCATGCATCGGGAGTTAGTGGGAGTTGGCTTCGGGAGGTATTTCCACGGCCTGATCCTTCATGCTGCGTAAATATTCCAGCGCATGCAGGGAATTGTATTTGCTGTTGTGTCCAAACGGAATGAATTGAACGCCAACCGTGGATGTTTGCGAACCGTTTGTACTGTGCCGGCGCACCCGGCCCTTCAGTTCCAGGTTGACGCCGTCGGGAAATTTGACCTTAAGATCGATGGGTGTGTTATAGTCCAGGTTGTCGGCCAGTTCCAGAGCCATGCCGCTTTTGGAGAGATTGATAACCTGCAATGCGCTGGATGCCCCTTTTAAGCGGGAAGACAAACTATTACCGGTCTTGTATTTGACTACCACACCGGGCAGAGAAATGCGTTTTAACGTTCTGCGATCTTTCATATCTTGAGGGGATAACATGTGAACCTTGTTTTGAAAAGTGTGCCATATTACGCAAATGCGTAGGTTGTTGTATGTGAGCCCCGTCAATCGGCCGGATTAAATGTGTGTTTTAAGATACTTTTCCGGGAAAATTTTTTGAGCCGTCCGCCATTTGGATACGGTGCCGATATCGGCCCAAAGCCGGTCGCCGGTATCAAAACCGCTTACGGAGTGGCTCCGGGCGTACCCGATGTAAAAAGGTATTATGGAAAAGACCTTTTCATTCGGGAAGTGCGTCCAGACATCGGGATTCAGTATGTGAATGCCGCAAAAGGCGCGTCGCATAAACGCTTCCGGGCATTGCCCCAGGGTGGCGCCGGTGGCCGGGTTTTCCCAGCCGCAAAGTTGGCCCGCGGAAGTAAAGCGCAAATACCGGCTGCTCGTCCGCTGATTAACCGCCAGGGTCACATCAGCATGTTGTTGCCGATGGTATGATTCCATGACATCAAAAGGGATATCACTGATGATATCGGCGTTATGCACCAACAGGGGCGCGGAAGTGTCAAAATGGGGGATGGCCTGCTTCAGCGCGCCGCCGGTATCCAGCAGGGTGTTTTCATGTGAAAAGGAAATGGTAACACCGAACGATTCTTTTTCCCGGATAAAGGATAGGATGTGTTCCGCGTGGTGATGCACATTGATGATAAGCCGTGTATAGCCGTAACGCTTCAATTTCAGGATCAGCCATTCCAGCATGGGGACACCATGAAAAGGAACCAGCGCCTTGGGAAGCTTTTCCGTTAAGGGTTTAAGGCGGCTGCCCACCCCCGCCGCCAAAATCATGGCCTGCTTCATGCGGATGTTTTCATCTCCTGTTCGCGGTGGCGCAACATAACGGTAACATCAAAGTTTTTGCGGAGATGTTCCGCCAGGCGGTTGGCGCAGTACACGCTGCGATGCTGCCCGCCGGTACAGCCGTAGGCGACCATCAGATCGGTAAAATTTCGGCTTTGGTAGTTGCGCACGGCATGGTCGATTAAAGCCGTGGTATGTGCCAAAAAAGTATCCACCTCTTTGTGCTTTTCAAGATAGGCGATCACTTCCGGATCATTGCCTGTTAAGGTCTTATAGGCCTCTTCCCGACCGGGATTGGGTAGTGAGCGGCAGTCGAATACAAAGCCCCCGCCATGCCCTTTTTCATCCCAGGGGATGCCTCTTTTATAGGAAAAGCTTTCAATCCGTACCGTCAGTTTGAGTTGTGAATCGCCCAGGGTGCGTAAATAACTGGAACGTACCAGTTTACTCCACGCGTTAATCAGGGCCGGTATTTCCACCGGTAAGGTTACATTGTGCAACAGGCGTTCCAGGTTTTGGATGGCATACGGCACGCTTTTAAGAAAATGCGGCTTGCGTTCGTAAAAACCCCGGAAGCCGTAAGCGCCCAATGCCTGCATAATGCGTATAAAAACAAAACCCTGAAAGTATTGTAAAAAACGCTCTCTTTGCACGGGAATAAGTTTGCTTAAGCTTTCCAGATAACGCTCAAGCAGATGGTCGCGCACTTTTTGTGGTATATCGGCTTTGGCGTCGTATAACAGGGAGGCGAGATCGTATTGTAAAGCCCCCTTCCGTCCGCCCTGATAGTCGATGAACCAAACATCATCGCGGTGCAGCATGATGTTGCGTGACTGAAAATCCCTGTACAGAAAATAATCGCGCGGACTGGAAAGCAGGAAATCCACGAAAGTAGTGAAATCGTTTTCCAATGCCTGCTCGTCAAAGGGTATTTTGGCCAGTTTTAAAAAATAATATTTGAAATAATTCAAATCCCACATCATGGACTGACGGTCGAAACTGGCGCGGGGATAACACACCGTATAGTCGATGTGGGCGGCGGCCTTCACCTGAAACAAAGGCAATGTGTCCACCACTTTTTCATATACTTTGATAAGGGCATTCGAGAACCCGTTTTTTTCGCGTTCACGGCTTAAAAAATCAAACAAGGTGGTATCGCCCAAGTCTTCTTCAAGGTAGATATGCTTATCCAGTTCCTGCTCATAAATAGCCGGTACATTAAGTCCGTTATTGCGGAAGGATTTGGAAAAGCTGAGAAAGGCGATATTCTCCTTAAGGTCGGGATTGTAAACACCAATGGCTTTTTTAGTCGGGCCGGAAATGCGAAAATAACGGCGGTCGGAACCATGCGCCGGCAGGGCCGTCATGGCGTTCATCGGTTCGTCGGCCCAACGTTCGAACAAGTGTTGCAGTTGTTTTTTATACTCGGAATTCATATTGTCATTTATGCGTTGTTATTTCATGATACATTCAGGATAAATGTATTGTTTTTTAGGATTATGTCCAACAAGGAATTACAATGAATGCTTTAGTTTTATCCACTTTTCCCGATAGTTTGATATCGGATATCAGGTTTCATCGTCTATGAAATACAATTCACAAGTCCCCATACGGCGCATCCTTGAGTTAGGCTTATTGTTTTTCCTTACGGGATATATTGCGCTCTTTTACTCTCAAAATCCCAGTATAACAGCAATATGGCCCCCGTCGGGTATTGTTTTGGGATATATGTTGTTATACGGAAGGCGGGTGTGGCCCGGTGTTTTCCTTGGATTGGGTGTGCTGGTTTATGTTCGGGGCTTCTCTTTTGACGGATGGATTGTGGTCGGTACCTTAAGCGCCGCGGAAGCGCTGCTGGCGGCGTGGTGGCTTCAAAAAAATGATACGGACACATTTGAATGTGACCGTGTAGCCGATCTGCGTAAATTTTTGGTGGCGGCGTTCACGGCGCCGGCCATGACCGCGCTTTCGGGATCCCTTTTCTTTGCAATCAGAGGGTATATAGAATGGAGTTATTTTACCAATAATGCGCTTTTCTGGTATCTGGGCAATATGCTGGGCATGCTTATATTTACGCCTTTGATTTTGTCTTTGAAAAGGGAAGAACTGCAAAAATTAAAAAGAAACGATGCCCTTATTCTCATCGCCTTTACCCTGTTGATGTACGGCGTGTTTATCCATGGACGGCGGTTCGCTTCCAATCCGGTGGTTCTGCTTTATTTACCGTTAACCATCTCCTTATGGATTGCCATGCACATGCGGCTGACCGGGGCGGTTTTTACCAATGTGCTCACCGCCGCGTTTGCCGGTTATGCCAGTTTTATGGGGGTCGGGCCGTTTGGTGAGCATGTGGAGGTTTTTAATGTTTTTGTGCATGCCTCATATCTGGCCATTGTCACATCGGCCACTATGTTTACCGCGGTTGTTTTTAACGAACAGGATGACGTTAAAAGTGAATTACGCCGCAGGGAACAGCGCTTGCAGGTGGCTTTGGACGCGGCTTTGATGGGTGTGTGGGATCATGATATAGCAAATAATGTTGTGCACCATGATCGAAACTGGGCGCGTGTGATGGAATTTGATGAACCCTTTTCCCTAAGCATCGAAAGTTTTCTGGAAAGAGTCCATCCCACGGACCGGGCCGGTGTTAAAGCGCATTTTGATGATTTTATGATAGGTGAGGAAGAGAGCTTTGTGAGCGAGTACCGCATCCTGACCGGCAGGGAGCGATGGAAATGGGTGATGGATACGGGGAAAATCGTCGAATGGGACAGCCAGGGGCACCCAATACGTTCGGTGGGCATCCTGCAGGATATTTCCTCGCGCGTGGAATTGTTGCAGCGGGCACAGGAAAGTGAAAATCTGGCCCATGCACTGTTTAATAAATCACCTATTGGTATTGAAATCATCAATGAAGACGGCAGGATAACGTACGCTAACGAAGCATTGATAAAATTATTCGAGGTCGAAGATCCCGATAAAGCATATAAAACTTATAATTTGTTTAAAGACCCCGCATTCAGCCAGGAAAATGTGGAACGTCTGAAACGCGGTGAAACATTCAGCCTCTTTTTCTGGTACGGGCAAAAAGCCGTTCAACGGCAGAACATGTATCGGTCCAAAATAAAAAAAGCCAAATATTTGCATGGTATATTCATGCCTGTTCCCAGTATCGATCCGGACAGCAAACGTTATCTGGCCATGTTTGTGGACAATACACGGGAACGCCTTGTGGAACAGGAATTACGGGAAAGTCGTCTGCGTTTACGAACACTCATCGATGCCACACCGGACATCATTTGCTTTAAGGACGGCGAAGGGCGCTGGATGGAAGCAAATAAAGCCGACCTGGAATTGTTTGAATTGGTGGGCGTGGATTACCGTGGTAAAAAAGACAGCGACCTGGCGCCTTACAGCCCCTTTTATTACGATGCGTTTATGACCTGCGAGGCAAGTGATGAGCGGGCCTGGGAAAAACGAGGCGTTTTGCGCGGCGTGGAAGTCATTCCGCGTCCCAACGGATCGGATAAAGTGTATGATGTATTGAAAATACCCTTGTTTCACGAAGATGGCCGACGCAAGGCGTTGATCGTTTTGGGTCGTGACATCACGGAGCTGAAGGAAGCCGAAAAAAAATTACGTCATGTGCAAAAAATGGAAGCCATCGGTACCCTGGCCGGCGGCATTGCTCACGATTTCAACAATATCCTGACACCGATATTTGTTTATCTCGAAATGGCGATGATGGACGCCTGCGAAAATGATCGGATCATGCGCTATTTGACCAATATCAGAGGCGGTGTGGAAAAAGCGGGTGATCTGGTGAAACAGATACTCAATGTGGCGCGACGCGGGGAGCAAATCCGTAAAAATATCCATCTGAAAAATGTACTGACCGAGGCATTCCGTCTGGTGCGCGCTTCATTCCCGGGTAAAATTCAACTCGAACTGAAAATAGACCTTGCCCATGATGTGGTCTATGCCGATGAAACCCAGATTCACCAGGTTATAATGAATTTATGCACCAATGCCCTGCAGGCCATGAATCAACAGGAAAGCGGCTCGCTAAAGCTGTATCTGACCGAAAAATCCCTGGATGGGGAATCGGCCAAAAAATTACAGTTACCGGCCGGTGATTATATATGTATGTCTTTCCATGATAGCGGCCCGGGTATTCCGGCAACCATTCGCGAGCGGATTTTCGAACCCTTTTTCACAACAAAGGAAGTGGGCGAAGGCACCGGCCTGGGGCTCTCCATAGTACATGGCATTATTAAGGATCATGGCGGGGCGATTACGCTGGATACGGACGGCGCCAGCTACACACGGTTTACCATTTATCTGCCGCGACAGGACAGCCTTACCGAAGAAGATCATCGTGATGAACAACATATTGTTGAAGGACAAGGCGAGTACATTTGTTATGTGGATGATAAAAAGACGATTTGTGAAATGGGCAAGGGGGCCCTGGAGCAAATCGGATATCAGGTGGCTGTCTTTGACAATGCCCGGGAAGCCCTGGAGGCATTCCGGAACGGAGAACCGTTTGATTTATTGATCACGGATCAAAGCATGCCAGGGATGAGTGGATTGCAACTTGCGCAAGAGGTTCGGCGGTTAAATAAAGACTTACCGGTCATTTTGATTACCGGAATGTACACGGCGGAAGATAAGAAGAAAATTGAAGAAGCCGGTTTAACCGCATTTATTACCAAGCCGTTTCAGTTGCCGGCCTTAAGCCGGATATTAAGCGACTGCTTTCGTTCCAGGGAAAAGGAAACTGCTAAAAAATAAACGCCCCAATCCTGCTTTCGGGATTGGGGAAGCCGTCCGATCAGGCATCGGATGAAAGGGACGACAGTATTTTTTGCCCTTCCTTGCGGGCTTTATTCCACAAGTGATTTTTAAAACGGTCGCGGGGCATAATATAGGGATCGTCCTTTACGCCTTCGGTTTCCAGGTAAGCATTTAATTGTTGGTCCAACATGTCGGAATCCGCCGCTTCGACGCCAAAGGCCGCCACCCAGTTTATAACCGGCATAAATTTTTCATGACCGTATGTGTCGCGCAGACGTTGGCGCACATCCTGGGGGAGACGCCGTTCCGATGCTTCAAAATGAAGATAATAAGCCAGAGCCTTTTGGTAATACTCCCCGGCCAGTTTACGAATGCTTTCCGCTGTAACCATGCTGTTTTACTTTCTCTTGTTAAAGATTGAAAAAAATAGACTGAAGACGTAATTTCTGCTTTTACCCTTATAATATCAAGCCGGATTAGCACGTGTCTCTCTATAACAAAATTTCCGATTGGGTTTCCAGCAAATACGACAACTGGCTG
>RFFS01000016.1 GCA_003696775.1 Calditrichota bacterium | reverse complement strand
ATATCGGGCGCGCTGCCGTGAACCGGCTCGAACAAGGCGTGCCGCCTGCCGATGCTTGCCGAGGGCAGCATGCCAAGACTGCCAGTGATCATCGCGGCAATATCGCTGAGGATGTCGCCAAACAAATTGGATGTGACGATCACATCAAATTGACCCGGGTCGCGCACCATTTGCATGGCAGCATTATCCACATACATGTTCTCAACGCTGACGGAGGGATAATCACGCGCCACTTCCTGTACGATATCCCGCCAGAACTGGGAAACCTCCAGCACATTGGCCTTATCCACAGATGTCACCTTGCGGTTCCGGTTGCGGGCCATCTCAAACGCTTTACGCACTATGCGTTCCACCTCATGGCGTTCGTACATCATGGTGTTCCAACCCTTGTTTTTTTCAATACCGCGCGGCGCGCCGAAATATATACCGCCGGTCAATTCACGCACCACCACAAAGTCCGTGTTGTCCACCACTTCCGCTTTGAGGGAAGAGGCCCCCCGAAAGGCCGGGAACACCGTGGCCGGACGGATATTGGCAAACAGACCCAGCTCTTTGCGGATGCGTAACAAACCGGCTTCCGGTTTAAGATGATGCGGCAGGATATCCCAGCGCGGGCCGCCCACGGCGCCAAGGAAAACGGCATCCGCTTCCTTACAGGCAGCCAGGGTTTCATCGGTGAGCGGCGTGGCGTATTGATCGTAGGAATGACCGCCAAATGGCCAGTCGCGCGTTTCCAGTGTGATGTCATATTTTTCCGCGGTGTGACGCATAACTTTAACAGCGGCGTCGGTTACTTCCGGACCGATGCCGTCTCCGGGCAAAAGGGCTACATTGAATTTCATGCTTCGATCTCCTCTTTTTGATCTTTCGATTTAAATAACCAGGCCATCATCCTGCGCAATTCACGACCTGTTTTTTCAATGGGATGTTGGGCGTTTTCTTCCCGTAAACGCTGTAATTTTTTACGACCGGTTTCGTTCTCTTGCAGGAATTCGCGGGCAAACGCACCGCTTTGTACCTCCTTTAGAATGCCGCGCATGGCATCGCGGGTTTGCTCGGTAATCACTCGCGGGCCGCGTGTCATGCCACCGTACTCCGCCGTGTCACTCACCGAAAAATTCATGCGGGACAATCCCCCTTCATAATACAGGTCCACAATCAGTTTCATTTCATGCATGCATTCAAAATAAGCCAGTTCCGGCGGATAGCCGGCTTCGGTTAACACCTCGAACCCGGCCTTGATCAGTTCGGCGGAACCGCCGCATAACACAGCCTGTTCGCCAAACAGGTCGGTTTCGGTTTCATTTTTAAAAGTGGTTTCAATCACACCGGCACGCGTGCCGCCAATGCCTTTGGCCCAGGCCAGCGCCACATCACGGGCCCGGCCGCTGTAATCCTGTTCCACGGCGATCAGGCATGGGGTGCCGCTACCCTGCATGTAGGTACGGCGCACCAGATGTCCCGGGCTTTTGGGCGCGATCATAATCACATCCACATAATCCGGCGGCACGATTTCCTTATAATGAATATTGAATCCGTGACCGAAGGCGAGGGTGTCACCCGGTATCAGATTCGGTTCCACATCGCGTTTATAGACTTCCTTATGATACTGATCCGGCAGTAACAGCATAACAATGTCGCCATAGGCGGCGGCATCGGGTATGGCCATCACCGTTAAACCGGCGGCGGTCGCTTTTTCCGCGTTAGCGCTGCCCGGCCGTAAGCCGACGGTCACCTGCATACCACTGTCGTGCAGATTCAGCGCGTGAGCATGGCCCTGGCTGCCATAGCCGATGATGCTGATTTTTTTATCCGCCAGCGGGGCCAGTGATGTGTCGGCGTCATAATACACTTTCATAAAATGATTCTCCTTTCAATGATTGGGCTTTTCTTCATGTT
This sequence comes from Calditrichota bacterium, assembly GCA_003696775.1. Lineage (GTDB taxonomy): Bacteria > Calditrichota > Calditrichia > Calditrichales > J004 > J004. The sequence continues at coordinate 10,247 of RFFS01000016.1, read as the reverse complement.
AAAATGCGATATAATGATCAGGCCACCTCCTTTTTTTGTGCGGCAAGCTGTTCACCGCGCTTCAGGGCAACGGTACCGGAACGGGCCATTTCCTTGATGCCGAACGGCGCCAGCACATTGACCGCTGCGTTGATTTTTGCCGGCGGGCCGGTGATTTCCAGGGTCACGGTTTTATTATTGATATCCACAATAAAACCGCGGAAGATATCCGAGATATTTTTGATCTCTTCCAATTGTCCTTTTTGATAGTTGACGGCAATCAGCGCCAGCTCACGTTCCACATGCTCGTGATCGGTTAAATCCACTACTTTGATGGTGTCGATAAGCCGGTGCAGTTGCTTGACGATTTGGTCGATGAGCTGATCATCACCGGAAGTTACTATGGTCATCCGCGACACTTCCCGGATTTCCGTTTCTCCGATGCTGATGCTGTGAATGTTAAAACCTTTGGCGCTGAACATGGTGGCCACACGGTCAAAGGCGCCGAAGGTATTGGCCACATGGATGGATATAACGTGTTTCATACTACATCATCCTTTCGGGATTTAAGCGTTTGACAATCATATCGGAAATGGCTGCTCCGGCGGGAACCATCGGAAACACCATATCTTCCTTAACCACCTTGAATTCCAGCAACACCGGACCTTCCCCGCGGGATAGTCCTTTTTCTATCAGCGCGTCCACCCGTACCGGATCATCCGTCGCATAAGCGGGCATGCCAAAGGCCCGGGCCGCTTGCACAAAATCGGGATTGCTGTCGCTTAAATCGGTAAAGCTGTATTTTTCATCGTAAAACAACTCCTGCCATTGGCGCACCATGCCCAAAAAGCTGTTGTTGATGATCACGAAAACAATGGGCAGTTTATAAGCCACGGCCGTGATCAGTTCCTGAATGTTCATCTGGAAACCGCCATCGCCGTTTATGGAAAGGATCGGTCGGTCTTTTACGGCGAAGGCCGCCCCGATGGATGCCGGAACGGAAAAGCCCATGGTGCCCAAGCCCCCACTGGAAAGATGGGAACGGGGATGATTGAATTTGTAATATTGGGCCACCCACATCTGATGCTGTCCCACATCGGAAACAACGATGGCATTGCCTTTTGTGGCTTCGGACAGGCGTTCTATCACATATTCCGAACGCAGTTTGCCGTCGTTTTTCTCATAGCTTAAGGGGCAGGCCCGGCGCCATTCTTCAATCCGTGCCCACCACGCCGACATATCCCGGGCTTTTTTAATGGCCTTATGCAGGGCGGGGATCACCTTGCGCGCGTCGCCCACAATGGGTATATCCACCACAACATTTTTATCAATGGCGGTGGGGTCGATATCCACATGAATTTTATAGGCATCCGGCGCGAAAGCGCTGATTTTACCGGTCACCCGGTCATCAAAACGCGCGCCGATGGCCACCAGCACATCGCAATGATTCACCGCCTGATTGGCCCAGTATGTCCCGTGCATGCCCAGCATACCCAGCGACTGCCGGTCGATACCCGGAAAGGCGCCCAACCCCTGCAGGGTCATGGTTACCGGAAAATTAAAGGCCCTGGCCAGGGCGCGCAGTTCTTCGGTGGCGTGGGACATAATCACGCCACCGCCCACATACAACAGGGGCCGTTTGGCATCCGCCAAAACCGAAGCCGCCTTTTTTATTTGATTGACATGCCCGCTGTAACGCGGCTTGTAGCCGGGGATATTGACCTGATCGGGATAACTATACAAACAGGAGGAATTGAGCATATCCTTGGGCAGATCGACCACAACCGGTCCGGGACGTCCCGTGGTGGCGATATAAAAGGCCTTTTTGATCGTTTCCGCCAGTTCGCGTACATCGCGCACTAAAAAATTATGTTTGGTTATCGGCCGCGTGATACCGACGATATCCGCCTCCTGAAAGGCGTCGTTGCCGATCAGCGCCGTGGGCACCTGTCCGGTAAACACCACCAGCGGAACACTGTCCATATAGGCATCGGCGATACCGGTTACCGTGTTGGTGGCGCCGGGCCCGGAGGTTACCAACACCACGCCGGCCTTGCCCGTTGTTTTGGCATACCCTTCCGCCATGTGCGTAGCGCCCTGTTCATGACGACACAAGATGTGCTCCAGAAAATCCACATCATGCAGTTTTTCATAGATTTTCAGGGTGGCGCCGCCGGGATAACCGAAGATGTATTCCACCTTCTCTTCGCGCAGACATTCAAAAAAGATTTCCGCGCCGGTAAGCATGCGTTGTGCCGCTTTCATGTCACTCTCCCTTGGTTAGTTGATCCAATGTTTTCAAAACCGCTCCGGTATGGGCGGATGTTACCATGTGCGCGTAACGCGCGAGATAGCCTTTTTGTATTTTGGGCTGAAATGGCGGCAGATTGTCCAGCCGACGCGCCATTTCCTCTTCGCTGATATCCACGGAAAGGCGGCGTTCCGGAATATTTATCCGGATGATATCCCCCTCCTGCAATGCGGCGATGGGACCTCCTGCGGCGGCTTCCGGAGAAACATGACCGATGCATGCGCCGCGTGTACCGCCCGAAAAACGCCCGTCGGTCAACAAAGCCACCTTATCGCCCAGCCCCATGCCCATTATGGCGCTGGTGGGCGAAAGCATCTCCGGCATGCCGGGGCCGCCCTTGGGGCCTTCGTAACGGATAACCACCACATCACCGGCCCGGATGCGCCCCGAAGTGATGGCCTCCATGGCCTCATCCTGACTGTCGAACAGGCGGGTCGGGCCGCTGTGTACCTGCATTTTTTCATCCACGGCGCCAGTTTTAACCACCGCGCCTTCCGGAGCCAGATTGCCAAACAATACCGCCAGACCGCCACGCCGCGCGTAGGGTTGCCCAACGGAACGGATCACTTCCGGATCACGGATTTCCGCCCGGGCGATCTGTTCGCCAAGGGTTTCACCGCTGACGGTCAACGTGGTGGTGTCCAGAACATCCGGAAGGGTGGCCAATTCCTTTAGTATGGCCGGAATACCGCCCGCGGCATCCACATCTTCCATGTGTACCCGGCTGGTGGCCGGACTCACCTTACAGATGTAGGGCACTTTAGCCGCTATTTGGTTCAGACTATCCAGCTTAATGTCCACACCGGCTTCACGGGCAATGGCCAGGGTATGGAGAATGGTGTTGGTACTGCCGCCCATGGCCATATCGAGAGCAAAGGCGTTTCGGAAGGCGGCCGGGGTCATGATATCCGACGGTTTGATGTCGTCACGAACCAGGCGCACAATGTGTCCGGCGGCCTGCTTTAGTAACGCATGACGGCGGGGATCGGTAGCCAGAATGGTGCCGTTGCAGGGCAGGGCCATGCCCAGGGCTTCCAGCAGACAGTTCATGGAATTGGCGGTAAACATTCCGGAACAGGAACCACAGGTGGGGCAGCCGTTGTTTTCCAGAAGCTTGAGGGCCGTATCGTCAATTTCACCGCGATGACGACGCCCCACGCCTTCAAAAACGGAAATCAGATCCACTTTTTGTCCGGAAGGCAAGCGGCCGCTTTTCATCGGTCCGCCGGAAACAAAAATGGCAGGAATATTAACCCGGGCAGCCGCCATCAACATGCCGGGCACGATTTTATCGCAATTGGTTATACAGATGATGCCGTCCAGGCGATGGGCTTCCACCACCGTTTCCACGCTGTCGGCGATCAACTCGCGGCTGGCCAGGGAATAGCGCATGCCGATATGCCCCATGGCGATGCCATCGTCCACGCCGATGGTGTTAAATTCAAAAGGCACGCCGCCGTTTTCCCGTATGGCTTCCCGGGCAAGCCGGCCGAATTCCTGTAAATGGACATGGCCGGGAATCAGATCGATATAGGAATTGACCACGCCGATAAAAGGCTTTTCGAAATCCTTATCGTCACGAATAACCCCCGTGGCTTTTAGCAGGCTGCGATGCGGCGCCCGGTCTATGCCGGTTTTGATGATCTCTGATCGCACAATTTCCTCCGCGCAATCCTTCCGGATATACAACGGCCTTTCGGGCAACCCCGAAACCTGCTTTATGTGATCTTATGATGTATGATGTATGAAAAAGGTGTATCGGGGTTGCTTATTTTAGCCCAGCAGCAGCAGGCTAATAATAATAATCCCGACAGACAGCAGAATATCTAAAGGAAGGGTAATGGACTGGTTGTTGAACAAGACGGACACAATACGGCCATCGACGTTTGCCAGGGGCAAGCGCGCGATATCTTTAATATGTAAGCCTGTATTGTGCATTTTTCTTAAATCTTAAATATTTTGTCTGTGTTTACTTTACTTGTGTGAGTCGGACGAAGTGTAAAAAGCTTAACCGTCAAATGCAACTTTTTTTTAAACAAAAATAAATTAAGTCCAAAAGGTATTAAGCGTTTGCGTTGTAATCGTCCAGTTATTAAGCTTCCTATTCTTTAGGACACTTATTTTTTATGAAAATAATTTATCGTTACATCTTCAAGGAACATATCGGGCCTTTTTTCTTTGGCCTGTCAGTGATCATGTTCATTTTCCTGATGCAGTTCTTTGTCAAATATGTGGGACAAATTTTCGGGAAAGGGATTCCTTTATGGCATATTATCCAGCTTATTGCCCTGAATTTGGCCTGGATGCTGGCTTTGGCCGTACCCATGGCCACGCTGCTTTCGGTGTTGATGGCTTTCGGACGTTTATCATCGGATAATGAAATCACCGTTCTCAAATCGGCGGGCATCAACATATTAAAACTTATCCGTCCTTCGTTAGTATTTGGCCTGATCATGACCCTGAGCATGCTTTACTTTAATGACCGCATCCTGCCGGACGCCAATCATCTGGCCAGCCAGAAAATGCGCGCCATTCGGGAAAAGAAACCCACTCTGGCTTTGAATGAGAATATTTTTTACCCCTTTCCACCCTATAACTTTGTGGTCAGCCATATCAAAAAACCCACCTTGGAAGAGTGGACCAACGCCGGCGGCATCCTGGGTCCGGAATATACACAACAGGGTACACAGCCGGATCGTCTGGAAGGGATAACCATTTTTGACCGCAGTGATCCGGAAAAAACCGTCACCATCACCGCCGATCACGGTTACATGGTTTATTCTCCCCGCCGCAAGGGGCTGGTGTTTACATTGTTCAACGGGGAATACCACAGCCTGGAACCCAACAAGCCGGAAGCCTATCAACGTTCCGAATTTGAACGCAATGTCGTGGTGATTCCGGCCAAGGGTTTTGAACTGGAAGAAAACCGTAGCGATTACCGCAGCGACCGTGAAATGAACATCGCCATGATGGAGACACGCGTGGAAGAAGCCCGCGCCAAAATCACCACACAACAAGCCAAAATCGTCAAAGATATCCAAAAACAGTGGCAACCGTTGACTGAATTCATTCGCTCGGTTCAAGACCGAACCATAACTGACAGTTTGGATGAAACGGTATCCAAAGCGGCGTGGATGACCGCACGGCAAAAGGTGATTCGCCAAATGGATCGTTTTATTCAGAAAATGCATTCCAATCATCTTTTTCTGGAAAACCAGCAACGTATCATCAATAAATACGAGGTGGAAATCCAGAAAAAATTATCCATCCCTTTCGCCAGCATCGTTTTTGTGATTGTAGGCGTGCCGCTGGGCATCATGGCGCGCAAGGGCAGCATGGGTGTGGCCTTCAGTTTGAGCCTCGGCTTTTTTGTTTTATACTGGGCCTCGCTGATCGGCGGCGAAAAACTGGCAGACCGGCAACTGGTTTCCCCTGTCTGGGCCATGTGGTTCGCCAACATTCTCACTTTTCTGTTTGGGATTTTTATGGTATGGCGCGCCATGCGCGAAGCCTCCTTTATCCCCTGGGATCGCCTGAGAGGCATATTCCGCCGCAAATCCGGCACCGCCGAGGAAAGGACCCGCGCATGAAACGCCTGGATCATTATCTGCTCAAAAAATATTTCATCAATCTCATCTTTGCGGTGCTGGCCTGGATCGTCCTGTTCGAAGTGATCAACATGATCGAAATGCTATCCAAATTCATCGATTACGGCGCCACCACCCGACAATTTTTTCTGTACTATCTCTATTTCATACCCTATGTGGTCAGCCTTACCCTGCCCATCGCCGCGTTATTGGGGGTATTGTTCGCCGTCAGCCATATGGCGTCACATAACGAAATTGTGGCCCAGCTTTCGGCCGGCATCAGCCTGTACCGCATTTTATTACCGCTGTTCATCGCCTCGCTCATCTTAAGCATACTTTCCATGGTCTTTAACGAAACCGTCGTTCCCAGGGCCAATCGCGCGCGTTTGGACCTGATGCGGTACGACATCAGAAAAAATCCGCGCAATCAGGCCCGGCTGAACAACAATATATATGTACAGGATTTACCGCAACGCATGCTGGCAGTGGGCTATTTTAACAGTAAAAAGAATCGCGGACGGACGGTTAGTTTTTTAACCTACGAAGGGAATCGCCTGACCGAACGGCTGGACGCGCGCAACATGACCTGGCAGGACAGCGTCTGGCATCTGGAAAAGGTGGTGCTGCGTGAATTTAGCGGCGAACAGGAACGCGTAAGGAATTTACCCGACACGGTGATTACCGACAGCCGGATTCGCCCGCGCAACCTGGTGGATATCCAGGTAAAACCCGAAGAAATGACCTATATGGAATTAAGCGATTACATAGAGGAACTTTTAACCATCGGCGCCAACCCGCGCAAATGGCTGGTGGAAAGACAATTGAAAATTTCCATGCCGTTTGCTATCTTAATAGTCACATTGATCGGAGCGCCATTTGCCTCACGGAAAAGACGCGGCGGAACCGGGTTAAATTTTGCTGTAAGTCTGCTCATCAGCTTTACCTTTTTTATCGTTATCCGCATCGGCCAGGTATTCGGCCACCAGGGCGCCCTGGAACCCATGCTTGCGGCATGGTTCGGAAATCTGATTTTTCTGCTTTTAGGCTTATACATTTTATTTACAGTTCAGAAATAATTTATGACGCGAACCATTATTCTCGGCGTGACGTTGGCCTTTTGGGCCCTTGCGTTGCATGCCGGAGAACCGAATTTTGAGCGGGAACTGGCTTTTGTGGAGGAAACCGTCACCATTGACGGCCGCCTTAATGAGGCGTTATGGAAAAAGGCGACACGAATCGATGATTTTTACACCTTTGTGCCGCAATCCGGCCTGCCCGCGGAAGAACGCACCGCCGCCCTGCTGGCGTATAACAAGGAATATCTCTATGTGGCGTTCATCGCCTTCTATGACGATCCCTCCAAAATTCGGGCCACCCTGGCCCGCCGTGATAACATCGACGATGACGATGTGGTCACACTTTTCATCGACCCTTTTAATGAAGCGCATACGGCATACCAGTTCAGCTTCAATCCGTACGGCATCCAGTCCGACGGCCTTTTTACGGAATATGTGGGCGAGGATTTAAAACCGGATTACCTGATGTATTCCGCCGGACGCCGTTTTGCCAAAGGCTATGTGGTGGAAGTGGCCATTCCCTTCAGCAGCCTGACTTTTCCCGATAAGGATGTGATGAAATGGCGCTTCGGTCTGTTTCGGCGTACCCAATACAAAAACCACGATATCCTGTGGCCCAAACTGGATCGTTATTCCACCGCTTTCCTCGGGCAGCTGGGCACACTGACCAACATCCGCGGTATTTCCGCCCGGCGTCCGCTGCATATCCTGCCGGAGGTTACCGCCAGCCGGGCCGGAGCGCTCAGCGCGAATCGTTTTAAGTACGACCCGTTTAAAGGCGACGCCGGTTTATCCCTGCGCTATGGACTGGGCACCGACATCATCATGGACGCCACCATCAATCCCGATTTCAGTCAGGTGGAAGCCGACGCCAACCGGATCGACGTAAATATCCGCTCGCCCCTCTATTACAGCGAAAAACGCACCTTCTTTCTCGAAGGCAAGGATATCTTTGAAACACCGTTGCAGGCGGTTTATACCCGGCGCATCGTGGACCCGCTGGCCGGTTTAAAACTGAGCGGGCATCTCGGTGATTATAATTTTAGCGTGCTCAGCGCCGCAGACGCCTACCAGGGGCAGGATGACTATCTTAGCGGTTACGGCTTAAACGCCGGCATGACCGGTTACGACGACTATGCCGGCAAAAACAGCTACAATACACTATTCCGCGTCCGCACCAATATTCTGGAAAACAGTAACGCCGGTTTTATCCTGACAGATCGTGAATTTGCCGGCAGCTTTAACCGGGTGGGTGGTTTTGACACCCGTCTGGCCTTTAACCGGAACAATATGCTGGCTCTTCAGGGCCTTTACACATGGAGTAAAGAACCAAACCGGGATAAAGCGATCACAGACCCGGCCCTGTACGCCAACTACTATTACAGCTCGGAATGGTTAAGCCTTTTCGCCAAATATGAAGATTTAGGAAAAAATGTCCGCTTCGAAAATGGTTTCATACCACGGCAGGATTTGTTAAACAACGGCTATCGTAATCTGAACGCCCAACTCTGGCATGAATTCCGTTCCAATGAGAGCTGGCTGCAGATTGTCCGCCCCATGGTGTACGGTGATGTCTATTATGACCATGACCGGCAGTTATTGGAAGAAACGTTTTACGGAAGCCTCGATGTTACTTTAAGTTCGCGCACCGATATCAGTCTGGCTCTGTTACGAGCCAGGGAACGCTTTGACGGCGATTTGTTCACCAAAAATAATTATCTCTTATCCATCAGCAATAAATTTTACAAATGGCTGTTCGCCTCGGTGTATCTGTTAACCGGTGATGAGATTTTTTACACCTCGCCGGCCTTTTTGGGGAAATCCGCATTTATAAGCACCCGGCTTACCCTTAAGCCCACGCCGTCCCTGGCGGTTTATTTATCACAACGCTTTTATCGGTTCAACGGAGGAAACGGCGGGCTGGATTACAGCCTGACCCAAAATATCCCGCGCCTGAAAATCAAATGGCAAATCAGCCGTAGTATCTCTTTCCGCTTTATAACGGAACACGAGGCGCTGACTTTTAAGGATGACTTTCTCAGTTTTTTAAACGACAACCAGTATTATTTCAGCTTCCTGTTTAGCTACGAACCGTCTCCGGGCACGGTTTTTTATCTCGGTTATGATGATTTTCAAAACCAACAGCCGGGATTCAGCAACGGTTTGTGGCCCATTACGGACTACCGACGTACCCGCAATGTCTTTTTCACCAAACTATCCTATCTGTTCCGCTGGTGATTAATCCCGGAAATTGACATATTGCAACGGAATGTCAAGATCCGCCTTTTTCAACATCTGGATCACCTGTTGCAGATCATCCCGTTTTTTACCGGTAACGCGCACCTTTTCCCCCTGAATGGCGGCCTGCACCTTCATTTTGGTGTCTTTGATCATCTTGACGATCTTCTTGGCCATCGCCGTTTCGATGCCCTCCCGCACCTTCACTTCCTGACGCGCGCCCTTACCCGATTCCAGGATGGGCCCGGCCTCCAAAAACTTAAGATCAATGGAACGCTTGACCAGCTTGGTCTTAAGGATATCCATCATTTGTTTTACCTGAAAATCGCTTTGACTGTATAGCGTGATAACATCATCCTTAAAGATATAAGATGAATCGGTGCCTTTAAAATCAAAGCGGTTGGTAACCTCACGGTTGGCCTGGTCGATGGCATTGGTCAACTCATGATGGTTCAGCTCGGATACGATATCAAACGAGGGCATGTGTGTTTCTCCTTCTGTTTGGGATATAACGGAAAGAATAAATGTAGCAAGATTTCCCATATAAGGCTAATGCGGATTGCATGGATCGGGCGTTTGCACACCCTATCCGTCGGCCCGGTGCGCACCGGGCCGCGTGTGCGGATTTTAATGGGAGTCGTACCCCTTCAGTTCACCACTGGGAACGATCAACCGGAAAGATTCCGGCACGAACGGTATCATTTTACCGGAAACATTAAGAAATTCCCGGTTATCTTTTTGATAAAGGGCGATATGCGCTTTTTGGAAAAAACGGCGCAGGCGCGGTTCGTAAAAAGCCCAGTCCGCGGCATCGATCTCTTTTTCACGGCCGTGGGTAAATTGCACCGGACGCAGGCGTTTTTCGGGATCAAAAAAGAGGAAGCGTCCCCGCGAGGCGCCGCCGAGCATTTTGGTGCCCAGATAGGGGCGCTCGTTCAGGGCCAGACGGCCATCGGCGTCAAAATGCATGCCGCCAAAGAAGAAATCGCCACCCATCAAAGACTCGCCGGCGTATTTTGTGGCCGAGCCGAGGATGAACACTTCCAAAGGCTGGGT